>JADMKQ010000191.1:2080-12343 GCA_015478735.1 Sphingorhabdus sp.
CCATGAAATAAACCATCGGCTTGGTCATATTGTCCAGCCCGTAGACTTTCATTGATTCTTCCCAGGCGCTGACAATGGCTTGCTTGCCATCGAATCCGCCCAGATCAGGATATTCCGGTAGCTCCCAATAGGCGTCTTCGGCCCAAATCGAACCCCAGATTTCTGAGTCTTTGAGCATTACGCCATGTGCATGCGTATTCATTAGTTCCCGAATCGCCAGGCGATCCTCGATTGGACCTGTGAATGGCATAATCAATCTCCCTTACCAGGCGTGTGGTTCGCCGTTCCATTTGTAGAATTCACCGGAATTGTCGATCGTCCAGCGCCGGGCAAGTGCCCGGATGCCCTCAGCGCTTTCCGTTGGTGTGATGTCGGCTTCGGGGCCTCCCATGTCAGTCTGCACATATCCGGGATGGATAAGACCGATGATGATGCCCCGGTCTTTAAGGTCAATGGCTATCGAGCGGATCATCCGGTTCAAACCGCTTTTCGCAGCGACATAGGGATAGAAGCCGCCATAGGGCCAGGTCGAAGCCGCAAGCTGGCTGGAAAACACGATTATTTTTGAACCTTGTCCAAGCCTCGGCAGAAACGCGCGAAGAACGCGGAGTGGTCCTTTGAGCATGATCTCTATGGCATCATCGAACGTGTCCCAGTCGCCGGGCTCTAGCATGGGTTCCATTTTTCCGACGATGCCCCCGACAATGTAGAGGAAATCCACCGTGTCAGCTCCGGAATCAGCGGCGCCTTCGGCTACGGAAGCATCGCTTGCCATATCCATTTTGTGAAGCGATACCTTGTCCCCGTCAGCAAGGGCCGCAAGCTGCGGCGCTTGTTCGTCGTCACGGGCAAAGGCAAATACGCGGTCACCCGCCTCTGCATGTTGACGCACCAGTTCCAGTCCGATGCCCCGTGATGCTCCGATTACATATACGTTCGCCATCAGGGTCTGTCTCCTGCAAGCCAGTCGTTCAGGACTTCATGGAAGTAACGCACGCGCGTCTCCTGTCCGGTGAGATAGGCATCTTCATAGCCTTGCGAGTGCATTCCGGCTTGCATCCCCTCGGCAAGTTCCATGTCTTGATAGACGATCTGTCCAGCCAGTTCGGGAATACCGCGTCCGTCGTCGAATTTACGATGTTCGCACTCTTCGACCTCTCGAAGCGGTTTGGGGCCAGCCATGACTGATTCGACAATTTCTTGCCCCTCAACCGGAAAAGCCATGCACCATAGATCGAAATAGCATTTCTCGGGATCTTCGGGATGTGGCTCGGAACGGAACAGGACGATATGGTCAGGCAGGAAGCTGAATGTGACGTTTGGAAAGAACACCGTGTGCAAGCTGTCAGTAATCTCTTCGTCATTCATATTTTCATAATGGACATAGCCGCGCTCTTTCCAAAGCCGCCGTTTTGCAGCTTTCAGGTCTTTCCATCCCTGCAGCGCGAAATCCTCGTAGCTGTCATAGCTGTCCGGATCGACATCCCATTGCCGCAGGATTTCTGCAAACATCTCGTTCGTGCCGGACGCCGGTCGGTCGGTAAGAGAGGGGCGCATCGGCTGTGCTGTCCGGCCATGGCCCTTGCTCCACATCTCGTGCCGTGCACTTTCGACATCCTGGTCGATCCAGAGCGGTACTTGCGGGTGTGCTGTGCGGGTATGGTAGCTTTCGGAGAAATTGTCTGTGACGAATTTCCAGTTCGCGTTAATCTCGATCCGGTACCAGGCAACGCGGACAGCCGTATCCATAGGATAGTTGCGGTAGAGAGCCGGCATCGGTTCGAGAAAGTCGAGTAGCTCCGGCGCTTCATGGTCCATGGTGTACCAGACGAAGCCGCCCCAGATATCACAGCGCAGTTCCTTCAGACTCAGCTTGCCGCAAGGATTTCCGCCGGGGAAATCCTCAGCATCCTGGGCGTATTGGAGTATCCCATCCTTGCCCCAGCGCCATCCGTGATAGGGGCAGGCAAAGGCATCGAGAGAGCTGGATTCTTTAACGAGCCGCATGCCGCGGTGGCCGCAACTATTATAAAATGCGCGGACGCTCCCATCCTCTTGCCGGACGGCAATCACCGATTCCTTCAGGAAATTGTGAACAAGAAAGTCTCCGGCTTCGGGAATGTCGGCCAGTCGTCCTGCTATGTGCCAGATTTTGGTCCAGAGGTGATCCCATTCCTTCTGGGCGAATTCAGGACTATAATATCTGTCACCCGGGATCGGATCTCCGCGCAGATTGGAAGGATCGCGTCCATCAATCGGTGGTGGAACAGTGTCTTGATTTGTCATAGCATCTCTCCCTATGAATTTTCCCTATTCTAGGGACATGTGCGGGATGGACTACTATCACTTCCGATAAAAAACAGGTCGGCCTGTCTGTTTTATTCCGCGCCGGTATATATCTCGTTTAAAACCTCAACAAGTTTGCGGCGAACTGCCTGTCTGCGCTCTTTCTGCTCTACGAAAGGACGATTGATAAGCAGACCGACATGCAAGGCGTTGGCAAAGTCGTTCGCCAGTTGGATCGCTTCCGATTTTCCATCCCATTGGGGAAGCGCACGGTTCATTTCGAGCATCCAATCGCGGTCAAAATTCGACGTCGCGGGGATCAATAGGTCAGCCAGTTCCTTGTCGGTGCGCGCCGCCATGGCGAGTTCGAGATAGGCCGTATATTCATCGCTTAACAGGCTTTCCCAGTGCGCTGTCGCCGCCACATCAATGAATGCCGCGGGTTCGCTCTTCTCAAGCTTCGCTAAATATTCTGACAGGAAAGTCTGCAGACGTTGTTGCAAAATATAGTCGATCAGGCCGCTGAGCAGTTCTGTGCGACTGGCAAAATGGTGATGTAGTGCCCCGCGCGAGACTTGGGCAGCGTTGGTTATTTTGACTGTGGTCAGCCCTGTAAAGCCATGTTCGACCAGGATTTTCACAGACGCCTTAAGAATGGAATCGCGGGTCATCGCCGCTTTACGTTGTTGCCAGCGCTGCGGTTCTTGCCCTGCTGGTTCGGTTTCTGCAGCTACGTTCGCCTGACTGCTCATTCTCATGCCCTTCATGTGCCGAAGATCCCTAGACGGCACTCCTAGTAAAAATCCTAGTATCAGTCCAGCAAGGTCCGGTCTAGTCAATAAAACAGGACGGCCTGTTTATTATAGTAAGCGGCGATGATCGCTGACAGGCTCACTTCAGAGAGGATGATATGCGTAAAACAACAATTCATGCCGTCGCTGGTATATCGCTCATAGCGCTCGCCACAGGCACAGCATCAGCAGAAACGTCTGCCACTTCGGTCGAAGCAGAAGCCAGTGCGGCGGTGCAGGAAGACGCAAGCGCCAGTTCGGCCGGCACTCGCCAAGGCGGTCTGGATGTTATCGTCGTAACCGCTCAGAAACAGTCCGAAAATCTGCAGGATGTGCCGATCTCGGTCACTGCCCTGACAGGCGAAGCGCTCGAGAACCAGCAGGTTGGCAATATAGCCGAGCTGTCCAACTCGATCCCCAACGTACAGATCAACACCTTCGCAAACTCGCCTGATACCGCTGTGTTCACCATTCGCGGCATCGGTGTGAATGATGCTGACCCTTATGTTGGCACCACGGTTTCTGTTGTTGTCGATGGCGTCGTAGTTGGCGTGAATACAGCCGCCCTTCTGACCCTGTTCGACATTGACCGCGTCGAGATCCTGCGCGGGCCGCAAGGCACTTTATTTGGTGCGAATACCACTGGCGGTGTTGTTAACGTCGTGACCAAGCAACCTACGGGCGAGTTTGGCGTTGATCTGCAACTGGTCGCTGGCAACTATGGCCAGATCGAAACCAATGCAGCCGTAAACTTTCCCATCACCGATAATTTAGCGGGTAAAGTCAGCGTCTTGTATAACCGCAATAACGGACATTTCCGCAACTATCTTGATGGCGGCCGCCTCGGCAAGCGCGATATTGCTTCGTTCCGCGGTTATCTGAAATATGAAAACGGTCCTTATGACGCGACCCTGATCGGTGAGCATGTCAGCAGCCGGAATGATTCCCAGACGGGCATCCTGATCGCCGAGCCTGGCGACCTTTTTTATACCCCCGGCCAGACGACGAATGATTTCGATTTTTACCGCGGTCAGAGTAATGACCAGCCGAATAGCAACGACCGTGACTCCAACTCGATCACGCTCACGCAGAATCTGGAAAGCGGCCTCGGACAAATAACCGCGATCACCAACTATCGCGAATATGACCAACTATTATATTCAGACGATGATGCCGTAACCGATGTGCTGCTGCAAACGCGCCGCGATACAAAACACCACCAGTTTAGCCAGGAACTGAGAACCCTCGCCGAAATCGGCGACAATGTGCGCTTGATCCTTGGCGGCTTTTACTTTGAACAGGCATATACCCTCGCTCAGGATGGCAGGCTGGACGGTTTCATGCCCGGACTTGGCCAACCGCAAACACAGGATCAGGATAACTGGTCGATCTCTGGCTTCGCGCAATCCTATTGGGACATCACCCCTGAACTGACCCTGCAAGCCGGTATCCGTTACAGCCATGAAGAAACCGAAGCAGTGTCCACCACGGCAAACACATTCAACGACAGCGGCGTTGCGACTTTCGATGACCCCATCATCCCCGGTTCGCTGATCGTGGCCAGTGGCAAGGAAAGCTGGAACAATGTGGGCTATAAAGTCGGCCTTGATTACCAGGTCCGCGACGGGATTCTGCTCTACGGCTATTACGCGCATGGCTTCAAGTCGGGTGGCTTCACCGGTCGTATCGCCATCGCTCAGGATATTGGACCTTTTGCCCCCGAAAAGCTTGATACAATCGAAATGGGAGTGAAGGCCGACCTGTTCGACAGGCTATTGCGGATGAATCTGTCCGGTTTTTACAATTTCTACAACGATATGCAGGTGGTGCAGAACATCACCTTCCCCAACGGGTCTAACTCGGCCTCGATCACCAATGCGGGTAAAGCAAAAACCGGTGGTTTCGAGCTTGAACTGACCGCCGCCCCCCTCGAAGGTTTAACCCTTAGCGGGTCACTCGCTTATCTATACGCAAAATATAAGGAATATGATACGCAAGGGCTCGATTCAACGGGCGCGCTGGTGCCGATTTCCTTTGCAGGCAACCGATTGATCAACGCCCCCAAATGGAGCGCATCTTTCGGGTTTAACTGGGAGCTCCCGGTGGCAAACGGTACTTTGAACACCAACGCCCAGTATAATTACACCAGCTCTAAATATTCTAATTATACCAACCTGCCCATTGAGCTGATTGAGCCGCTGCATCTGGTCAATGCCGGTATGAGCTGGGGTCCGGACAATGCGGGCTGGGATATCGGCGTATATGCCCGCAACCTTTTCGACGAAGAATATTATAATCAGAAACTCGCTCTACCCGGAATAGGAGCACTCGCTTCACTGGGTAATCCGCGTCAATATGGAGTGATATTCAATTTCACTTATTAATCTGTCCCCCCGCTCCCCAACCGGCAGAAAAAGAAACAGCGACATCTGCTAGTTGGGGAATACGGGACGAATATGCGACTGTAACTATGCTGGTCATAATCAGGAGGAGAACAGGAACATGAATATCCATAAAGGAATGTCACGCTATTCGGACGGCGCAGATCAGGAAGTGCGCGGCGATACGATCACCCCTGAACGCTATACCAGCCAGGAGTTCATGGAAGCCGAGAATGAAAAGCTGTGGCCAAAAGTCTGGCATCTTGGCGGAGTCTTGGCCGACCTGGAAGAAACAGGCGATTATATCCGGCACAATTTCGGCCGCGAATCTATCATCATGGTCAAGCAATCCGATGGTTCGGTAAAGGCATTCTTCAATGTCTGCCCTCATCGCGGGAACCGGCTGGTGCTGGGTGATGTGGGCGGAGCAGACCGGATTAGCTGTGCGTATCATGGCTGGCAATTCGATCCTGATGGCACCCTTGTTCATGTTCAGGACCCTGACGATTTTCCCAACGGTAACCCGTGCGGTAAAGTAAAGCTTTCTGAAATCCGCTGTGAAACCTGGGGTCCTTTCATATTCTGGAACATGGACAAAGATGCCGCGCCGCTGCTCGAATGGCTCGCACCGCTTCCGGACAAGTTAAAGGAATATGGTCTGGATAACTGGGTGCGCGCCTTTGCTTTATCCTGCGATTGCGAATTTAACTGGAAGCTGATCCGCGACAATTTCAACGAAAGCTATCACCTGCCAACGATACATCCTGAACTTTCGACATTCATCAATGACGGACTGTCCGACACCGAATTTGCGATGTACGACAGTGGCCATAACTCGATGTGGATGAAGGGCCATCAGGCAACAACCCGCCAGCATTTTGAAGCTGTCCCGACACCGCTAGACGATGTTGCGCGCAGCTGGGATGTTGATCCGGAAGCTTATAACGGTCGCCCCAACGAAATCCGCGAGGCCATCATCGCCGCCAAGCGCAAGCTGGGTCCGGGCCGCGGTTATAGCAACTATGACCAGATGACCGACCAGCAGCTAGTGGACTATTTCCACTGCACTCTCTGGCCCAACCTGACGATCACCATGTCCCCCGAACAATGCCAGATATTGCGAACCGAGCCGCACCCGACCGATCCCGCGAAATGCGTATTCCAGCATTGGTGCCTTTATCCCCCGGTAGAAGGAATGGAAGTCGTGCAAGGGACACCGATCGGCGATATTCCGCTCGAACATGACGCCGTGGTCCGTCACAGCACCTATGGCGACGGCATATCGCTTGGTTTTGTCGCCGACCAGGATCTGTCCATTGGCACATCGCAGCAACAAGGGCTCAATAGCCGCGGCTTTCACGGCTCTATATTGAGCTATCAGGAAAAGCGTATTCAACGATTCCACGAATTGCTGAACGACGCCGTTTATGGCGGCCCTCCGCCTTGTGACCGGGAAGGGTGAGATGAGCGCACTTCCCACCGAACAACGCCGTGCCATGCAAAGCGCCTGGGTCGTTGATGATATTGAAGCCGCCTGCCTGAAATGGGTTGAAACCACAGGTATTGGCCCCTTTTACATCTTTCCCCACCTGCAATTGGAAGTGAGCTATCGCGGCAAGCCGTCAACGATCGATTTCTCTGTCGCCTCGGCACAGGCAGGCGACGTGCAGATTGAACTGATACAGCAACATTGCGACACGCCATCTGCCTATCGCGACCAGTTCAAGCGCGGTGAGCAAGGTCATCACCACATGGCCATATATGTTGCCGATTATGACGCGGCCCTGGCGCATTATACGAACCAGGGATTTGTCGCTGCCACTGCAGGCCTCTTTGGCGAGATGCGGTTCTGCTATGTGGATACGCGTGACGCCATCGGGTGCATGATAGAGATTATCCAGCACGACCCGATACAGGACGCGATATTCGAACGGATCAGCGAAGGCGCAAAAAACTGGGACGGCGTAACCGATCCCATTCGACAGGGGATGCCAGAATGAGCGAAATGCCAAACAATGTCCGTGCTGCCATATACCGCATCATGGTTGAATATACACATGCTGTAGATACTCTGGCCGGGGCGGACGCCGCTCTCGCTAATTTCACTGACGATGCTGTGATTGACTTTTCCGCAGTCGGTTTTCCCAAAATGGACGGAACGGAAGAAATCCGCGATTTCTACGCGTCGCTATCGGAAAATATGACGCATAATTTTCACAGAGTAACAAATCCGCGGCCTGTCTCCTGGGACGGGAAAGTCGGCGTAATGGAAGCCTATGTCATTGGCATGGGGCAGTCCAAGGCCGGCGATGGCATCCTTGTCCACGTTAAATACCGCATGGAAGCCGAGGAAACTGCTGACGGTTGGAAATGCCGTTATTTAGCTGTTTCCCCGATGATGCCGCCTGCAAGCTGATACCCCTGAATATAACCGTAATGAAAGAAGAGGAAAATTGATGACCCAGATGCCCGAAAACGTCCGCACAGAGCTGGAACGCTTGATGACAGACTATTGCTATGCAGTGGACGGGTTGCAGGATGTGCAGCCTTTGCTCGACATATTTACAGACGATGCCGTGGCGGATTTTAGCGCAATCGGCTTGCCACTGATGAACGACAAAGGCGCGATCAAAGAATTTTTTGACGGTGTCTTCGAATCCATGACGCATCATTTCCACACCATCTCAAACTTCCGCCCCGAAAGCTACGATGGCAGCGTCGCCGTGATGACAGCCTATGTCATTGGCATGGGACACGCCGCCGATGGCAATAGTGTCGAGGTGCAAGTCAAATATCGCTTCGAATGTGTCGAGCAGGACGGAAACTGGAAATGCCGTCACTATACAATCACGCCGATGATGCCGCTGCCCGGCTCACTCGATACAATTCACGGCGAAGCTTAACCAGATAGCTGCAAAGGATCCTGATCATGGCAACACAGGCCAAAGACACACAAGCTCAATCATACCCCACTCATCCCGATGCCGAGAAGCCCCGCGTGCGAGGCGACAAGATTTCCGGTGAGCGGTACTGGTCAAAAGATTTTGCCGAGCGCGAATGGGAGCATATGTGGAAAAAGGTCTGGCATGTCGGTGGGCGGGTCAGCCAGTTGGAAGAGCCGGGTGATTTCATCACCCACGAATTCAAGCATGAATCGATCCTCATGGTGAAACAGGAAGACGGTTCGATAAAAGCCTTTTTCAACGTCTGCATGCATCGTGGCAACCGGCTGGTCAGCGTCGATGAAGGCGGCGTGACAGATGCGATAACCTGCCCTTATCACGGCTGGAAATGGGCCCTGAACGGCGATCTGAAATGGGTGTTGGATCCAGAGGATTTTTCAAAGGGTAACCCATGCGGTAAACTCAAGTTGAAAGAAGTACGCTGCGACACATGGGGCGGCTTCATTTTCTGGAGCTTTGATCCGGATGCGAAGCCGCTTCTCGACTATCTGCACCCGATCCCCGAGCTTCTCGGTAACCGTGATATCGAGAATTACACACGTGTTGTCTGGATGTCTCTACGGGTCAACACCAATTGGAAATTCGCTTCGGACAATTTCAACGAAGCGTACCATATCCCCTCTGTTCACCCCCAATTTATGCCCATGATCGACGACCATTACAGCACCACCATCTTCGAGATGTACCCCAGCGGCCACAACCGGATGATCGAGAAACTTCAACCTTCATCGCGTACTGACTCCAAAGACTCCATCGAACCTTTATGGGCCGAAGTACTCAGTGCTTGGAATATTGATCCGGAAAGCTTTAACGGCCGCGCGCAAGAAGGCCGCACCGCACTTCAAAAGGCGCGGCGCGAACAGGGACCAGAACGGGGCTTTCATTATGCTACCAAGCTTACCGACGACGAACTGACAGACCAGTTTCACCATACGCTCTTTCCGAACCTGACATTGACGGCCACATTCGAAGGTCTGCATCTATTTCGTACCGAACCTGATCCGGAAGATCCCAACTGGTCGACCTTCGATTACTGGTATCTTGTTCCTGAAGTAGAGGGAGAAACCGAAGTCGCCACGCTATCGGGAATGAGACCCTATGAAGAGGCCGAACGCGAAACTGGTAGCTATACAGACTATAAAGCAGAGATAGCGCAAGGTGACTTCCTGACCCAGGATCTAGCACTTGCCGAAACGCAGCAGCGCGGTTTGCGCTCAATGGCTTTCGAGGACGCATATCTTGCCGACCAGGAAACCCGAGTCCGGCGCTTCCACGAGGTACTGAATGATTACGTGGAAGGACGCCGCTAAATATCCACGCGTTACCAATGGGCGATTGAATTAACAGAATGGACGAAGAGAAATGAGATATCCTAACCTGCACATCTTTCATGTTGGGGGTAGAGCGCACACTCTGCCTTCATTTTAGGCGCGCCAGATGTCAAACAGTTGGCACGATATAATCCGCGAAGATGAGCTCTCGGAAGGAGAGATACATGCAACCATTAAAAATGGCTGGCACATCTTTCTAATCAACCTTGACGGAGAAATCCGCGTTTGGAATGATCGATGCCCCCATGCTGCATCGCATCTGTCGACAGGCCGCATTCGTCGTGGTGCGGTAATGTGCCCATTGCACGGCGCACGCTTCGAACTCAAGTCCGGCCGATGCATTGGCGGTACCTATAGTGATCTAATCACTTTCGAACACCGTAATCAAGATGGGATGATCAGCGTGTTGCTTCCCGATCGTTCACCAACGATGGCAGAATTGCCCATCTCGCCACCTGGATAATCTGAATCTTCGAAAAGTGTCGGTCGCTAATTATTGATCCATTCAGTA
>JADMKQ010000192.1:0-1896 GCA_015478735.1 Sphingorhabdus sp.
GAGCTTATGCGAGGAAAGCCAAGCGGGCGGATGCCCGCGCCCGGCGCTTGAGGTCTAATAAAAACCTCCCGCGCCCGGCGCTTGAGGTCCCATAAAAAATATGCAAAGAACCGCCATGCCCGCTACACCTGCTTATCCGCCTCGCAGCGCTCCTCGTCTTTATGTTGATGCCGATCTTGCGACAGGGGCGGAGATCCGGTTGGAGGACAGCGCCGCGCATTATTTGCTGAAAGTCATGCGGATCAAGGAAGGCCAGCCGGTCAAGCTTTTCGACAATCGCACCGGCGAATATCTGGCCCATGTCGCGATGATCGGCAAACGCGACCTGATCCTGCAAATCGACGGAAAGACCAGGGAGCGCGAGAATGTGCCCGACCTTTGGCTGCTCGCCGCACCGATCAAGAAGGACCGCTATCACTGGATCGCGGAAAAAGCCACGGAACTGGGCGTTGCCAGGATGGTTCCGGTGCAGACCGAGCGCACACAGAATAATCCCGTCAAACCGGATAAATTGCTCGCCCATATGATCGAGGCTGCCGAGCAATGCGAGCGCACTGCGTTGCCGGAACTGGACCCGCTGGTGAAGCTGGAAGCTTTGCTGGAAAACTGGCCGACGGACCGCCATTTATTCTTCGCGGATGAGCGTATCCATGAAAGCGGGGAAGGCAGTTTTCGCAAAGCACTGGTCGCGCATGACGGTCCGGCAGCGATCCTGATCGGTCCCGAAGGCGGCTTTTCCGATAGCGAGAATGCGGCCATCCGGGCATTGCCGCAGTCTGTTCCGGTATCGCTCGGCCCGCGGATATTGCGCGCGGATACGGCGGCGGTTGCGGCGATCAGCCTGTGGATGGCAGGGCGCGGCGACTGGAGCTAAAGGCGACTGTTTTTTGTAGGGCGGCAGGTCAAAGTTCACAAAGTTCACACCAAGGAACATTGCATTTCCGCCGATTCCTGTTTTTGGGTGCAGGATTTTCCAACATTTGTTCTGCTATCGGCTGTGAACAGGAAAGGCGGTTATTCCGTTTGGGCATATAAGAGACCGTTAGTGGTGAGCCTGTCGAACCACGTTCTGGATTAAGTGCGGAGCGTCAAGGCCATAAACACCCTTCGACAAGCTCAGGGCTAACGGAAAGGCATACATGTCCAAAGGGAATAACCGCCAACAGGAAATAGGGCGCGTGGGTTAATATGCTTGCTGAGAAAGAGCCGAGTAGTGCCTATCATAGGCGGCGATATGTAGGACAGAGGTTTTTATAGACGACCCTCAAGCCCCGCGTTTCAGCCGCACCAGCACCGCGTCCAGCGCCGATAAAAATCGCGACCGGTCATTCTTGCTAAAAGGGGCCGGGCCGCCGATATTTTCGCTGCCCATGCCTGCGCGCAAATCGGCCATGATTGCGCGGGTCGCGACCGCCGCGCCGATGGAGTCGGCGGTAAACGGCTTGCCCGTGGGGGAGAGCACCTCTGCCCCCGCCTTAATACAGCGATCGGCCAGCAATATATCCGCCGTGATGACAACGCTACCGGCGGAGGCCCGCTCGGCAATATAGTCGTCCGCGGCGTCAAAGGAATCGCTGACCACCACGCGAGTGACCAGCGGATGCACCGGCACGCGGAAATAGTTGTTGCTTACGACACTGACCGCGATCTCGTGCCGGTATGCCACCCGGTAAATTTCTTCCTTTACCGGGCAGGCATCCGCATCAACATAAATCTGTATCGCTTCGGTCATGAACCAGCTTAGTCGCCTCTTGGTCCCCGGTCTTTTTGACCTTCAAATGGCCGTTTGCCGCGATGGGGTTTCTTGTTACCGCCAGCGCCGCCCTTGGGACCACGATCATCCTTGAAGCCGGATTTCTTTTTAAAACCGTCCCCGAATTCGCGCTTTGCGCCACC
>JADMKQ010000192.1:1996-12308 GCA_015478735.1 Sphingorhabdus sp.
CCTTCGCTACGACCTTCACGGCGGCCTTCATAACCGCCTTCGCGGTCACCGGAAGGCTTGCGCTTTACATAAGGCTTGCCGCCGTCTTCGGATTTTTTGCCATAAGGCTTCTTGCCGCCAAAATCGCGTCCGCCAGATTCGCCGCCCGGTTTGCGGTCCCCGAATTTCTTGGAGCCAAATTTCTTGTCACCGAATTTCTTGCCACCGAACTTCTTGCTGGCGTTGCTGTAATCGCGGCCTTCACCGCCAAAACCGCTACCGGCATTGTCGCGGCGTCCGCCTTTGCGATTACGCTTGGCTTCATCGCGCGGCTTGCCTTCAAACTGGGTGATCGTGATGTCATCCGTATCATCGCCGCCCGTCTCGCGCTTTTCCGCAATAGCGGCGGTGAACTTGTCCACCACGCGGCGCGGGATTTCGAACAATGTATCGTCGCCATTGATCCGGATCGCACCGATTTCATTCTTGGTAATATGACCCCGGCGGCACAGCACCGGCAGGATCCAGCGGGCATCGGCGCGCTGGTTATGGCCAACATCCATTTTGAACCAGACTGTATCTTCAAAGCCGGGACGCGGGCCATCGGCGGAAGGCTGAGACTGCGTTCCGCGGTCCAGCATCTGTTCCGGCGCAGGCATTTTTGCGCGGTGCGACTGGACCAGCATCGCGGCAATTTCTTCCGGCGATTTCTCGGCCATCAGGCGCTTTGCGAGTTCCATATCATCTTCGTCAATCTCGACCGGCTGCAACAATGTCTCGATCAAACGCTCGGCATCATTTTTCCGGATATCGGCGCGGGTCGGCGCATCCATCCACTCCGCGTTGATCTTTGCTCCGCGCAGCATGGATTCAACCCGCTTGCGGCGCTGGTAAGGCACGATGATAACCGCCGTTCCCTTTTTACCGGCACGGCCCGTCCGTCCGGAACGGTGCTGTAAAGTCTCTGCATCGCGTGGGATTTCGACGTGGATCACCAGGCTAAGCGTCGGCAGGTCAAGCCCGCGCGCCGCGACATCGGTTGCCACACAGACACGCGCGCGTTTGCTCCGCAATGCCTGCATTGCCTGATTACGCTCGCTTTGTGTATGCTCGCCCGACAGCGCAACCGCACTGAAACCGCGATCTACCAGACTGGCGTGGAGACGGCGCACCGCTTCACGCGTGCCGCAGAACAGCATGGCCGATTCCGCTTCGTGGAAACGCAGCAGATTGACCACCGCATTTTCGGTATCTGCAGGAGCGACTGTAATTGCCTGATAGGCAATATCGCCGTGACCGCGATCTTCGCCAACGGTAGAGATTCGCAGCGCATCATTCTGGTAACGCTTGGCCAGAGCAACAATCGGCTTTGGCATGGTTGCGGAGAAAAGCAGCGTCTGGCGCTCTTCGCTCGTCGCGTCCAATATTTCTTCCAGATCTTCACGGAAGCCCATGTCGAGCATTTCATCCGCTTCGTCGAGCACCACAGCGCGCAGCTTGCCAAGGTCCAGCGCGCCGCGTTCCAGATGGTCGCGCAAACGGCCGGGCGTGCCGACAATCACATGCGCGCCGTGCCGTAAAGTCCGCCGTTCTTTTGATGCATCCATACCGCCGACACAGGTCGCAATCTGCGCGCCCGCCGGGCGATAGAGCCATGTAAGCTCACGACTGACCTGCAAGGCCAGTTCACGGGTTGGTGCAATGACCAAAGCCAAAGGTTCAACCAGAAACGGAAAGCGCCCGTTGTCATCCAGTAGCTTCGGTGCCATAGCCAGACCGAAAGCCACGGTCTTTCCCGAGCCGGTTTGCGCCGACACGATAAGATCCCGGCCTGTCGTCTCAGGATCAAGCACAGCAGCCTGAACCGCTGTGGGTTTGTCATATTCGTGTTCGGTGAGCGCTTCGGCAAGAAGCGGGGGGAGTGTAGAAAAAGGCATGAAAATCCATTCCGTGGCAAAAGTTTAAAAGCCGCGCGGAAATGCCAATACCTGCGGTCTGTGATAATATATCGTTTATCTATAGAGTTTGCGCGGCGGCCCAACCACTAGCCCAAGCCCATTGAAAGTTATAGCCACCGAGCCATCCGGTAACATCAACCGCTTCGCCAATAGCATATAAACCCGGCATTTGCCTAGCTTCCATATTTTTGGACGATAGTTCGGCTGTGCTGATCCCGCCTGCGGTGACTTCAGCCTTGGCATAACCTTCTGTTCCGTTGGGCATAAAGCGCCAGCCGGATAATTTCCGCGCGACCTCTTCGAGCTTGCGATCGGACATATTGCCGAGATCTCCGGTGAGCATGATTCGCTCCAGCAGGGTTTCCGCAAGGCGCGTGGGCAGCCGTTCGTTCATCGCTTTGCCGAGCGATTGACGGGGCTGCTCGCGCTTCAATTCTGTCAGCCAGTCCGGCTTTGCATCGGGCAGGAAATTGATGCTGACCGGCTCACCATGCCGCCAATAAGATGAGATTTGCAATATCGCCGGGCCGGATAGTCCTTTGTGCGTGAACAGCGCCGCCTCGCGAAACGCCGTCTTGCCGCAGCTTGCAATGACAGGCGCGGATACGCCAGAGAGCGAGCGGAACAAGGTTTCCTCCCCGCCAAGGGTGAGCGGAACCAGCGCCGGGCGCGGCTCAACCACCTTCAACCCGAATTGCCGTGCAATGTCATAGGCAAAGCCGGTCGCGCCCATTTTCGGGATAGACGGCCCGCCGGTTGCAATGACCAGCGACGGCGCCGATGCGCTCTTGCCGCCATATTCGACATGATATTGCGCGTCTCTATGGCTGATGTCGGTGATGGAGTGCCCCAGCGACAGGGTGACAGCATCATCCGGACATTCATCCAGCAACATCGCCACGATCTGCTTTGCCGAGCCGTCGCAAAATAGCTGGCCCAGCGTTTTTTCATGCCAAGCGATGCCGTGCCGGTTGACCAGAGCGATAAAATCCTGCGCCGAATAGCGGCTAAGCGCGGACTTGGCGAAATGCTTGTTAGCGGAAAGATAGCGGTCAGCCGCCGTGTGGATATTGGTAAAATTGCACCGGCCACCGCCCGAAATCAGGATTTTCTTCCCCGGCTCTTCCGCATGGTCGATGAGCAACACCCGCCGCCCCCGCTGCCCCGCCACCGCCGCACACATCAACCCCGCACCGCCAGCGCCAAGAATGATGGCATCATATTGAATAGGGGTTTGGGTCATGTTCAAAGAGCCATCCTGCGCCAAAGCTAAAGGTTGGCAAAGTGATTTGTGGGAGGGGTGCGTTACGCGCTGCGTCTGGGACGCTTTATTGTTTTGGGGCCTTTAGCGTGATTTCGGGAATATTCAAGAAGCGTTTACACTTGAAACCGGTTTGGCGGCGCACCCAGCCCTTTATGCCGCCTGCCGTGTGCCCCGCACTAAACGTCCGGGCACTGCGCCGGTATGTTCGCCGTTGCGGTAGGTCACGACACCGGAAACAATCGTTGCGTCATATCCGTCGGCGAGCTGGCGTAACCGTTTTCCGCCAGCGGGAAGGTCCTGGACGACCGAGGGAATGTGGAGCTGTAGCGCGTCGAAATCGATGATATTGATATCTGCCTTGGCACCTATGGTCAGCCTGCCGCGGTCGTAAAGGCCGACCATATCGGCTGGCTCACTGGTCAGCGCTGCAATGGCCGTTTCAACAGGGATACGCTGCTCCTGCCTTGCTTCGGATGCCCAGCGTTTGAGGAAGAAAGTCGGGAAACTGGCGTCGCAGATCATGCCATAATGCGCTCCGCCATCGGCCAGCCCCATGACCGTGCCGGGATGCGACAACATGCCATGCACCGCGTCAAGATTGCCGTCACGGTAATTGGCGCCAGGTTGGTAGAGTATCGCCTTTCCATCCTGCTCCAACAGCAAGTCATAGGCATATTCTTCCGGCGTGATGCCGAGCGCTTCCGCGCGGTTGTCGATGCGGTCGGCCAGATCGGGTTCGTAATCCGGGCTCGTGCCCATCGGATAGGCGTAGCGGCACGCCTGCACGGTCTTCACCGATACCGGATTGCTGTCCTCTGGCTCCTCGGACAAAAGCTGTGCCCGGAACGCAGGATCACGCATGGCCGCGACCTTTTCTGCCAAGGGACGGTCGAGCAGTGGACGGAAACTCGGATGCAATGAAAAAGGATGGAAGCTCAGGTCCAGACCATAGAGCATCCCCACAGGCCGCGGAGCGACCTGTGCGCGTATCGGCAGGCCATCACTTCGCGCTTCGGCAAGCTTGTCCAGAGAGATGCGCCACCCGTCCGGATCGCCCGACGGCATCTGGAGCAGCGTATAGGAAAGCGGACGCCCCGATGCCTTGGCCAGCCGGCGCATCAGTTCAAACTCCTCTGCCGCATCGCCCGTGACGCGCGGGATCATCTGATACACGCCGTCGCCCGCGTCGCGCAGTCCGTCAGCCAGGGCAATCAGCTCATCCTCTTCCGAAAAGAGGCTGGGCGCCAACTCTCCCGCTTTGGTGCGGTGCATAAGGTTGCGGGACGTGGTCACGCCCAGCGCCCCGGCGTGGATGGCCTCTGTCGTTAATGCCCGCATTTGGGCGAGATCCTCGGCCGTGGGTGGTTCATGATCCGCAGCGCGCTCACCCATCACGAAAACGCGAAGAGCAGAATGGGGCAATTGCGCGGCAATATCGATGTCGAGTTCACGCGTTTCGAGCGTGTCCAGATATTCGGGAAATGTTTCCCAGTTCCACGGCAGTCCCTCGGTCATCACGATTTCGGGAACATCCTCTACCCCCTCCATCACCGCGACCAGCATATCGCGCTGATGGGGCTTGCAAGGCGCAAAGCCGACCCCGCAATTGCCCATGACGGCGGTTGTCACACCATGATTGGACGATGGCGCAAGGCGATTTTCCCAAAGCGCCTGCCCGTCATAATGGGTATGAACATCGACAAAGCCCGGCGTAACCATCCGGCCAGCCGCGTCGATTTCTTCCTCTCCGGAACCCGATATATCGCCAATAGCAGCGATGCGCCCGTCCTTGACCGCAATGTCCGCCACCACGCCCCGATTGCCTAGCCCGTCAAAAATCGTGCCGCCGCGAATCACCAGATCATAATCAGCCATTTCCACATCCTCTTATGCTTCCGGACCAGCTTGTTTCGCGGCCCGATTATTTTTTCTGTCCGACAATAGCAGGACTACAGCATAATGAATCTCATATTGTTGACAATTGACGGAGAGCCATCCAGCGTTGCGTAATGGCATTGGATCATACCGGCATTGCAGTGGCGCACACTGTAGCTGCTGAATTGCATGCACCGGCGGCCCGGCAGCAAGGGCGTCACTTAAATTGAGACGGGTCAGCGTTGACCGACCCAACCCGTCTCTCCTTCACATTATATTATCCCTGGCAATCGATCTGCAGGCTTGCATTGTCGTCCACGCGTTCTCCGCGCTCGTTATTGAGAACAAGTTTGGGGATCGAGAGGCTCTTGTCCGACACGTCCAGAGTGAAGGCCTCGGACACATATTGACCCGCTACCAGGCGGCGTTCGGGGCTTTGAAATGGGGCATCGACGCCAAGCTGGACGCTCATTTCGTTACCCGTCGATGATAGTTCGAAATAAAATTTTTCGCCATCAGGTGTCTGGCCGGGACCCTGGATTTCAATATCATAGACCCCGTCTTCCTTGTTAAACAGGCATGAAGTCGGGGTGAACTGATAGGCCCCCTGTGCGGTCTGCAATACACCGCTGTGCTCGCCAACGCTCGCGGCAGGTGCGGCGTCAGTGGCTGCCGCTTCGCCGTTTGCTGTTTTTTCCGATGAGCAGGCAGCGAGCGCCAGCAGACCGAGCGATAAGGACAGACCCCGCAGGGTCCGTGATACAATCTTTCCATTCATGTTTAATCTCCGTTAACTATGGATAGGACCATCCATCATGCTCGACCCGAAAGATACGCAGCGGGGCACCGCTTTGGGTGGTGTCGGCGCGTAGGTAAAAGGATGCGCGTTGTGGTTCGCCGAAATTGGTGAAATCGACGTGGATCGTGACCATGCCGCGCAGCATTGGTTGTTCGGAATCGGCAGCAATGCGGGTGACGCGACCGTCGAAATCCTGTGCGCCATATAAAGGATGCGCGCCGATCCGGCCTGAGCGGAACAGGGCGACGATGTCAGAAGTGAAATAGCTGCTCGCCATTTTGCCTTGCAGGGGGCTGGTTCCCTGACCACGGTCAGCGCGGGTCTGGGCATCATATAGTTTGCGAACCATTGCCGTTGCCTCGACCACCGTCGCATTGCTGGCGGAGGTCTTGGTCGGTGCGGCCTTCGGAGCTGATGCCGCACTCGGACGCCGTGCAGCGGTGCTGTCGTCAGGCATTATGAACCGCTGAGCGACCCATCCGGCCGTGGTCATCGCTGCATTGCGCATCAGGCACCAGCGCGGCGGCAGCGCTTTGACCTGGGCCGCGGTCAGCGCATTATATTGTGCCGGAGTGTGAAGCGGAACGCAGGTAATCTGCTCAAGCCCGCGCTCACTCGGCGAGAAGCTTCCGCTCACCAGATATTGCGTGCCTGGCCCCATCCGGACGTTGAGAACATCATTCTGCGCCACACCGGTCACGCGCCAGGCATCCGGTCCGTGCCCGTCAATCTGCGCCTGCGCCCCCGGCACCGCCAGCCCCAATGCCGCACATAGTATCGCGGCAACCTGCGCCGCCCTGCTTATTCTCAAAATCACATTCACCCCCTCGGTTGCCCGGACGGAATAGTCCTCCGCCGGAATTATCGAGCATCATCCTCGGCCGGGAAGGGTCACTATGTCAAGCGGCGAGCATGGCGGAAACGCGCATAGCGGTTCAGCAGGTCGTTGATGATCTGGTCTTGCGTGAAGCCGGAAACGTCGTGCGGCTGATCGCCCTCGGAACTGTGCGCCATGGCGCGAAAGTGGCGCTGTTCCCCGTCAGTTGGTCTGGGCCTTTCGAGCCACCTGAAGCTGGGCGAGAGGAAACTTCTAGAGCGAATCGTATAATAGAATTCGCCTCGCTCCCCGTGGGGAATCCTCAGGTCAAGGCGGTCGGCCCCTTCCGTTATCTCGGGCGAGAAGCCACTCTGGCGCATCTGGCCAGCGACCGCTTCCACCGCAGGTCTGGCGGTAGTGTCGATGAAACTCGCGATCTGGTCGGCGCTGAAATGCTGAATTAGCGAGGCCAGCCGCTGTTGCCAGCTGAGCACGGGATCGGTGGCAGCCGTCTCGGCACTCGAAAAATCTATCGTCGAACCTTCCTTTTCCATTTGCAGCGCGCGCAAAAGGCCAAAGCAGATGAAGATCATGATAACCGCAAAGGGCAAAGCGCTGGCGATAGCAGCCGTCTGAAGCGCCTGAAGACCGCCGGCAAGAAGCAGCACACCTGCAATCGCGCCAGCACAAACGGCCCAGAAAATACGCTGCCAGACCGGCGGATTTTCCGCAGCGCCCGATGTAATCGTGTCCATGACCAATGCGCCCGAATCTGCGGAGGTTACGAAAAAGGTAATTACCAGAAGCGTCGCGATAAAGGAGGTGACAGTAGTGAGTGGCAGCGCTGCCAGCGTCTCGAACAGAGCTACGGGAAGATTGGTGAGAGCGGTTTCGGCTATCGGCGCAACTCCGTTCATGTCGAGAGCGATTGCGGTGTTGCCGAACACGGTCATCCAAAGGAAGCTGAACAGCACCGGCACCAACAGCACGCCGCTGATAAACTCGCGGATCGTCCGGCCACGGGAAATCCGGGCAATGAACATACCCACGAATGGCGACCACGCAATCCACCAACCCCAGTAGAACAGGGTCCAGTCGCCAAGCCACGGGTTAGGCTCATAGGCATAGAGACGGAATGTGCGCTGGACGAGCGAATCCAGATAAGCACCTATATTCTGAAGATAGGCATCGAGCAGGAATATCGTCGGTCCGACGAACATGACGAAGCAGAGCAGAGTGACGGCAAGGATGATGTTGAGCTCTGACAAGCGCTTTACCCCCCTGTCGAGCCCCAGAAAGACCGACATCGTCGCGATAGCGGTAATGGCTGCGATCAAAAGCAATTGCGTATTTACCGAAACGGGAATGCCGAACAGATAGTCGAAACCTGCATTCACCTGAAGAACGCCGAGACCGAGCGAAGTCGCGACCCCGAACATAGTCCCTATGACTGCGAATATGTCGACGGCATGACCGATAGGGCCGTATATGCGTCGCCCGATCAGGGGATAGAGCGGGGAACGGAGCGCCAATGGCAACCCGCGACGAAACGAGAAATAGGCAAGCGCCAGCCCCACGACAATGTAGATCGCCCAGGCGTGGAGTCCCCAATGAAGGAATGTCAGAACCATCGCCTGCCGCGCAGCTTCGAACGTGCCGCCTTCCCCGATCGGAGGGGCGGCATAATGCTGGATTGGTTCCGCGACGCCAAAGAACACAAGCCCGATACCCATTCCGGCACTGAACAACATCGCAAACCATGAAATATAGCTGTAATCAGGCTCGCTCTCGTCAGGGCCCAGCTTTACGTCTCCGTGTGCGCTAAACATGAGATAGACGACAAAGACCAGAAATCCGGTGACTGCTGCAACGTAAAACCAGCCAAAATCCGCAACGATGAACGCCTGCACGCGCGAGAATATCACCGCCGCAGGTGCCGCAAAGACAGCGCCCATGATTGCAAAGAGCAGGATAAGACCGGCAGAGATGAAGAAGACAGGCGGATTGACCTGAATTCGCGCGCTGTTCTCCAGCGAGTCGGCTTCCTTCAGAACGGGATCGGACAATATATTTTCCTGCTAGCGTTTGCGCTTGTCTTTTGAACACTTTACGCGGCGTTCGGTTGCAATAAGCGCAAAATTCAGTCTTGCGAGCGGGGAAGCCGGTCGAGTTCTGAAGCCACCGGTGTGGTGCGCGGCAGGATCTGATAGGGCCGTTGCAACTCGGTCGGCACCGGCTCCCGGCGAATCTGCCGCCAAAGCGCGAAGATGAGCGTAAGCAAGGCACAAGCGCCGATGAACAGGAACAGACCTCCTGAGCCAGCCGCCATCATCACTCCGGCGCCTGCGGTGGGGCCGGCCGCTGCTCCGACCGAGTAGGTTAGCACCAGGCCGCCGCTCGCGCTGACGCGCTGCTTCGCGCTCAGATGATCGTTGGTATGCGCCACGCAGAGCGGGTAAAGGGCAAAGCTCAATCCGCCAAACAAAAGACCGAGGATCAGAAGCACGGGGCCAGAGCCTGTGACCCATGCCAGGCCGCCGCAAACCGCTGTGGTTCCCAGCAGGACAGCGACGATGACCGCTCGCCGGTCAAAGCGGTCGGACAGCCAGCCGACTGGCCATTGCAGCGCGACGCCGCCTGCGATCACCACGCTCATGAAAAGGGCTATGTCCGGCTTCTCCAATCCCAGGCGGCGGGTATATACCGCCCCCATGCCATAGAAGGCGCCGAGCATCAGGCCGATCATACCGCACCCCACTACACCCAGCGGCGAGGCCGCGTAGAGACGGCGGATCGAAAAGGGAGCCTGCTGCGACACGGCCGGTTCTTTCATGCGCGTGAGTGCGATGGGCAGAACGGATAGGGATATCAGCAGGGAAGCGGCTATGAATGGCGCTGCCGCTGGTCCGCCGAGGTTGAGAAGAAACTGCCCCAGCGCCTGCCCCGCATACAGGCAGATCATATAGGCGGCGAGGACCGAGCCACGGCTTCCAGATTCGGCTTGCTCGTTGAGCCAGCTTTCAAGACAGATGAAGACGGCGGCAACGCTAAGTCCGTCGATAAAGCGCAGCAAAGCCCAGAATGCCGTACCCTGATAAACCGAGTAGGCGAGCGTGGTTGCGGACAAAAGCGACACTGCGGCCGCAAAGGTGCGGATATGCCCCACGCGGCGGATAATCGGTGAAACACGCAAAGCGCCAAGAGTAAGACCGATAAAATAGGAAGTCGCGACAAGCCCGATAAGCCCGGCCCGCGTTCCTGCACTTTCCAGCCGGAAACTGACCAGCGTCGATATAACACCATTGCCAGCCATCAACATAAAAATGGCCAGGAGCATGCTGCGAGTGGCAATGAATGAACTAAGCATTGTTACTGGATACTCCTCACGCGCTTCGTTCCCTGTGCGACATCGGCAGCTCCTGAATATAGGATTGGCATCGGATTGCTCCCGGTTCCTGCCTCACATTATGCGCGCATAGTTTCAAAAGCCAAGGGGGTTATGCCGTCCGGATATGAGCATCCCCGTCGTTCAGCTATCAGAAATACACCGGAAGTCTGATTACAGGCGCAGGGTGTTCCGCAAGCGCGAATTGATCTGCCTTGGGTATAGCTGACCGGGC
>JADMKQ010000193.1:0-3086 GCA_015478735.1 Sphingorhabdus sp.
GATGACAACCGGCCCGACCCCGCCGCGATAGCGCCTGCCGCCACGCGAGCCAAAGATCGATGATATGAATATAATCGCCATCATGATGATCCAGAAAATGACCAGACCCGTTTCGCCTTTACCGGCTTCCTCGCGCTGCTGCTCCGCCGCTTGTGCGGCATAGGCGCGCGCCTGTTCTTCGGGAAGGCTGAGATGCCGGAAAATCATGTCCGCACCGGCGATAATCCCGGCGGCCATATCGCCTTCGCGGAAGCGGGGCAGGATGTCATTCTGGATGACTATGCTGGAAACGGCATCGGTCATAATCCCTTCAAGACCATAGCCAACCTCTACCCGCACCTTGCGTTCATTGGGCGCGACCAGCAAAATTACGCCATTATCCTTTTCGGCATTGCCATCAGCGGCTTGTCCGATGCCCCATGCGCGGCCCAGTTGATAGCCATAGTCGGCAATATCATAGCCTTCGAGGTCAGAGACAGTAGCGACAACCAGTTGGCGGCTAGTCGTATTTTCAAGCCCTTCAAGCTTGGCCGTAAGCGCAGCTTCCTGCGCGGGGTCCAGCAGGTTCGCCTGATCCACAACCCGGCCCGTCAGTTCGGGAAAAGTCTGCGCGGTGGCGGGAACCGACAGCATACAAGCTATTAACAAACAGATGGCGCGTAATGTCTTCATACTATTTGCCTTTTTCAGTTTCATGCCGCCGCCATGACGGACGGACCTTCGGAAAATCCCGGGGTGAGGGAAAGACCGTTACCCCGGTGATAATTCCTTAAAACGCAACCGTCGGGGCTTCTTCCGCACCTTCGGTTGTGGCCTGGAACGGCTCCATCGGCTCGGCCCCGTGGATGATCTTCGCACCGATAATATCGGGGAAGGTCCGGATGGTCGTGTTATATTGCCGCACCGCTTCGTTATAATCGCGGCGCGCGACGTTTATGCGGTTTTCCGTGCCTTCAAGCTGGCTTTGCAGGGTCAGGAAGTTCTGGTTGGACTTGAGGTCAGGATAAGCCTCTACGGTCGCCAGCAAGCGACCCAGATTCTGCGAAAGTGCGCCTTGGGCAGCAGCAAATTCCTGGATCTTTGCGGCATCGTTCAGATCATCGGCGCTTACCTGAACGGATGTTGCCCGTGCGCGTGCTTCTACCACGGCGGTCAGCGTATCCTGTTCCTGCGTGGCAAAACCCTTCACCGTAGCGACAAGATTGGGGATCAGGTCAGCGCGGCGTTGATAGCTGCTTTCAACATCGGCCCATTTGGCTTTTGCCTGCTCTTCGGCGGTCGGCACGCTGTTAATGCCACAGGCACTCAGCGCCAAAGCCAGGACCGGCACGGCCAGAAACTTGGTAAATTTACGCATTTTCATTCTCTCCCCCATTCAGGATACCCATTCAGGTTGAATATGTTAGCAGTTGTAAAAATAGGCCCGGTGAAGGGTAATTGCAATGACATCTCTCGACAAATCAAAGGCGCTGGGGCATTTAACTTTTATCTCACGGGAAGGAGGAATATGCCAATGTTAGCGGAATTCAAAGAATTTATCCTCAAAGGCAATGTGCTGGATCTGGCTGTAGCGGTCATTATCGGCGCTGCTTTTGCAACGATCACGACATCGCTGACCGAAGATGTCATCATGCCGGTGGTGAGCGCGATTGCCGGAACTCCGGACTTTTCTACGCAGTTCATCCTGCTTGGCACCCCGCCCGCAGAGCTGGAAGGCTCTACCGATTATGCCGCGCTGAAAGCTGCTGGCGTTCCCATGCTTGGCTGGGGGCAGTTTCTGACGGTGGTCATCAATTTCCTCATTCTGGCATTCATCATCTTTCTGATCGTGCGTTACGCCAACCGTCTGATCGGTAAAAAAGAAGAGGAAGCGGAAGCCGGACCCACGGAAATCGACCTGTTGACCGAGATCCGCGACAGCCTGAAAAAATAGAATTTCCGGCATCCGGCCAGATTTTGTCTGGCTTTTGTCCGGCTTTTGTCCCGATGCGTCTGTTTATTTTGCTTTTATGGGAACCAACTCGTTTATCGTTCGTTTGGCGCTTGAGGCCATTTGCCTCTAACAAAAGGGAACAGAGGAAGATTTATGCGTAAATTAGCAATTGCAACAATGAGTGCAGCCATTTTGACATTGGGTGCATGCGATAGCGCCGGACCGGAAACGGAGACGGAAGCGGCTGCAGAAGATGCGGAAATGCAAGCTGACATCGCTGATGAAGCGGCTGACAACGCAACGACCGAAGCTGAAGAGCAAGCCATGGAAAATCAAGCGGATGCTCTGGAAGACAAGGCTGATAACCTTGAAGATCAGGCTGATGCAGAAGAAGGTGTGCTGGCACAATAAGCCGGGCATTTAGTCCTTTGGGACGAACTGGAAAACCTTTAGGCTGGCAGATCACCCTGTCAGCCTTTTTTCTGTCCCAGTGGTCTGGACACTTTTAATTCATAAACAATCGCCTATATAGGGCATGTCCGTTTCGACGGACTATGGTGATAAATTGTGATGTGCAATAGGCACAACGGACCCGGGGGCAGTACCCGGCGGCTCCACCATTCCAGATGCTTTTGCATCTGTATTGACGGGGCCGAACCAGGATCGACGTGTGTTGAAAAGCATTATTTTTACCCGGCCTGAGTACGCCGTGATTGCTCAAAAACTATAAGTGCAAACGATAACGAAGCACTCGCAGTAGCGGCTTAAGCCAACGACCTCACGGTTGTAACTTAAGAAGTTAAAGCGCGGTTGGACCCACCGGGCAACAGAAGGGATACCGGCGGTTTGGTGAGCACCGAGCAACAGAAGCTCACCACTTATCTTATTTTGGGGGGTGCCGAGCAACAGAAACCCCCACCTTATCAAAAATGGCTGAGCACCGAGCAACAGAAGCTCACCACTTATCTTATTTTTGGGGGGTGCCGAGCAACAGAAGCTCACCACCTTTCCGACATGGCAGTTTTAGCTTGCCCGTTAGCCCTGAGCTTGTCGAAGGGCGCCTATGGCCTTGGTCCCCCCATATAATCGCACGGTATTGTATATTGAGTGAGCGCCTTAGCCTCGAACCTCAATAATCCTCGCCATAGGCCTT
>JADMKQ010000193.1:3096-12170 GCA_015478735.1 Sphingorhabdus sp.
CCGTAAAATATCTGCACTTTTTCCTTGCAAGATCAGCCCATGTTTCGGTTTCACCGCCATAGTCGTCAATAACCGCCCGCCTGCGCGGGTATGACAGGGTATATGAGATTTCCGGTTCGTGCCAAAGCCTCGAACCTCAATAATCCTCGCCATAAGCCTTATGATAATCAATCGCCTCGATCATCTTGGCCCCGGCCATGAACACAGCCCCTGTGCAAGCCAGAAACAGCAGCTTTCCGCCAATTCCCGGATATTCCACCAGATAGACCTGGCCACGAGCCACGGCCCCTGTGGCAAGCGCATAGACGATCAAAAAGACCTCAAACTTCGTCTTTATGATGAACAATCTTTTAAATTTGCGCCACATGTCTTTTAAAAAGCAAAGCACGTGCCAAGCCCGAAAATCCGCGACTTTTCAATTTGAAACATGCTTAACTGTAAGTTAATTCGACAGTTACGATCTGCTCAGTTCCGCCAGATCACAGGCTTCCAGCAGCTTCCTGCGCGCATTTTGCACCGTTTCGGCCAAAGCGGGGCTGGCCAGTTGGTCGGGGCGTATTGTTTCGGGCCAATATTCCTCCACCACGCTTGTGATGCTGTCCAGCTTTTCGGGGGTGGCGATAAAGCGCGGGTCAACATACGCCGGGTCGGCAACTACGCGCAGCCGCAGACAGGCCGGACCGCCTCCATTGGCCATGGATTGCCGCACATCGACCGGATAGAGCTTCCGGATCGCACCATTGCCGGTGATCAGCTCATTCAGATAGGTCCAGACTGCCGGGGTTTCCTGTGCTTCACTGGGCAGGATCAGTGCCATTCCGCCATTATCGGGGAGGGTTACTAACTGGGCATTGAACAAATAGGATTTGATCGCATCGGCCAGGCTGACCTTATCCGCTGGCACGGTGATGATCTCCGCTTCCGGAAACTTGCGCTTCACTTCGGCATAAAAGGCCTCGCGCTCTGCAAAGGCATGTTCATGGGCGAACAGCACCCGTTCATTGGCTACCGCGACGACATCATTATGAAACGCGCCTGCGGATATGGCTTTTTCTGACTGCTCGGTAAAAATCACGCGGCTTTCCGCTAAGCCATGTTTGCGCGCAACCGCCTTGCTGGCTTCAAAATGCTGACGGGCGGGGAAGGGGCCGCCGCTTTTCCCATAGACGAATATCTCGACCCCCGCGCTGCCATGCGCGGTGCAAAGCCGCATGTGGTTGGCCGCGCCTTCATCGCCAAAGGGGGGCGGGACAGGGGCGTGAACCTTGAAATGCTCCCCATCAGCAAAGGCCAGCCGCAACTGGGCCAGCGTGTCCGGCCATTCATGGCTGCGGTGCGGCATGGTTTGAAGGTTCGCCACGGTGATATGGCACTTGCCGTCTGTATCGGGCGCAGGTGATATGGTCGCGGCATTGGCGGCCCACATGGAGGATGCGGAATAAGCCGCAGCCCTTATATGCGGCTCGGCGGCGGCTAGTTGCGTGCCGAGCGAGTCCAGCCAGGCTGCATTGGGCCGATCCAGCGGCATGAAAAAGCCCTGCGCCAGCCCCAGACCGATATTATGGCGCATCTTCGCTATGCCTTGCAGCGCCGCTTGCCGGGGGAAGGAAGGCTCCCCCGCATGGGTGGACGAGGCGATATTGCCAAGGCTAAGCCCCGCATAATTGTGGCTGGGGCCGATGATACCGTCGAAATTGATTTCTTGCAGCATGGTATGGATCACAACCTATCTGGGGATATGGCAGACACTGTCACCGACCGACAGGCCGATATTTGTCGCGGCTTTCGCGTCGATCGTTATGCCGCCCTCGCTCTCGCCAACAGCCGCATAAGTGGCCTGAAAATCGTTCAGCTGTCCGCAGGATATGATGGATTTCATCTCTCCGCCAGCACCCGTTCCGTCGTCCGGCTCCGCGTCGGTGATGGCGGTTATCGTGTCTATTTTCGCGTTTCTGACGCTGGTGACCTTGTCGGTCTTGGCGATCATCGTCGGGCCGCCGTCAAAAATATCGACATAGCCGTCATAGGAAAAATTCTCGTTCTCCAGCATCCGCATCGCTGCCCGGCCATTGGGGTGGGGGACGCCGATGGCGGCGCGCGCGCTTTCGCTTAGCATCGCGGTATAGATCGGGTGCTTGGGCATCAGGTCGGCAATGAACTGGTTGCCGTGAATGGCGTTGAAATAATCCGCTTCCTGAAAGCTCATGCCAAAGAACCGGCCCGCCAGCCCGTCCCAGAATGGCGAGCCACCCGCTTCGTCGATCACGCCGCGCAGCTCGGCAAATATCTTGTCGCTAAAGCGCGCGCGGTGCTGTTTGATGAACAGGTAGCGGCTGCGCGCCAACAACATGCCCAGCCCGCCTGCGCGCTCGCCCGGATGCAGGAAAAGCCCGCCGACTTCGCTTGCCCCCTCCAGGTCGGTGACCAGCGTCAGCATTTCAGCGCGAAACGTGCGGTTCAGTTCCTTGCTGGTCTGGGACAAGGTGCTCAGGCGATAGGAATAGAAGGGCCAGCTTTGTCCGACCATGGTGAAAAGCTGCGACGTTCCGCGCACCGCGCCGGTCTGCATATTTTCCAGCACCATGACGAACAGGTCATTGCCATGTTCTTCGCTCGTCCGGCCAAAGGCCTCTGCCGAGCGTTCGAGCTTTGCACGCAGGCTGTTTTTGTCTGCGGGCAGGTTGGTGAAACCGCCGCCCGTCAGTTTCGCCATTTCATATAAATGTTGCAGGTCGTCCGTTCGCGCGGCTCTTATCCTGAAATCCGTCATAATCCCCCTTTTGCGGCAATCCGCATGATAGTCAGCGCCGAAAGCCGGGTGCGCTCGGCCAGGCTGTCCGTGACCAGAAATTCGTCGCTGCTGTGAATGGCGCCCCCGCGCACGCCCATTGTATCGACAACCGGAACGCCGCAGGCCGCGATATTATTACCGTCGCACACGCCGCCGGTCCCGCGCCAGTCAATATCAAGGCCCAGATCCGCGCCGCAGCTTTGGACCAGCTGGAACAGTTTGAGCGCTTGCGGATCAATCGGCTTGGGCGGGCGGCCAAAGCTGCCATGGCACCGCACGTCGAGATCATGCCCGCTGGCGATCACCGCGACCAGATTGTCGAGCGCTTCCTGCGCCTCCGCCTGATCTTCCAGCGATTTGGGACGGAAATTGACGCGCAATATCGCGTGATCCGGAACGGCATTATTCGGCCCGCCGCCGTCGATTTTGGCCGGGTTCACGCTCAACCCCTCGCGGTGAAGCGCCTTTAGCTGCAAAGCCATGTCAGCGGCGGCGACCAGCGCATTACGGCCCTCGTCCGGGTTGCGTCCGGCATGGGCGCTCTTGCCGGTGAAGATGATGGAGAAATTGCCGCTGCCGCCGCGCTCCCCCGCCAATGTGCCGTCGGGCAGTGCGGGTTCGTATGTAAGCGCCGCGACCTTGCCCCGCGCGCATTGTTCTATCAGCGCAGCGGAGGAAGCGGAGCCAACCTCTTCATCGCTGTTAATCATGATGTCATAGCCGATGCGGCTGGCATATTCGCTTTGTTCCAGCAGTTGCAGCGCGCCCAGCATGACCGACAATCCGCCCTTCATATCGGCAACGCCGGGACCGTTCAGCACGCCTTCCTCTAACCATTTCATGTCCTGAAAAGGATGGTCGGCGGCAAATACCGTGTCCATGTGGCCGGTGAGCAAGATGCGGACCGGAGCATCGGGGCGGATCGCGCCATATAGATGCTGTCCGCGTTGGACCTCGTAGAGCGAGCCATCGGGCCGCACCGCATCCACCGGCGCCGGATCCACCAGCGCGATCTTGCCGGGCAGAACCGAAAACGCATCGGCCAGAAAGCCCGCGACGGTTTTTAGCCCATCGAGATTGGTCGTCCCGCTGTTAACCGCTGCCCATTGCTGCGTGCGCTCTAACAGCGGCAGGTCATTCGCTTTATCGAGCAGGGGCGTTTCCGGAAGTGCTGGAGCAGTCATCACAAATTGATAGCATTTGTAACCACCTACTGCCAACTGTTTCCGCCCACACGGAGCATGGCCAAGCCGGGGAGGTGGATTATTTCAGGGACAAGCCGTGAAAGAAAGCCTCAATAACGGGCATCCGCGATGAGGTCGCTAAGATCTTTGTGGATCTCGTCCCAGACCGCATGTTCATCTTTCTGCGTTTCGGGAATGGTTTCCCGGATCACATGAACCGCGGCATCGACCAAGCCGCTGAACCAGTTCGAATGGACGGCCAAAGTATCCTCGTGATGCGGGACGGTGCTGCCGAACATGATGCGGATTTCCTCTGGCCGGTCGAGCCATGTCATCAGGCAATAGAGCACGCTTTCGACCATCTCGGCTTCCAGCTTCACGGTATTGCCCAGACCATGTTCACGAAAGGATTCGCGCGCGCCGGGATGGACGGCATAATATCGTGTCATGACCGGATCGGTAATATCGCCCAGTCTGTCCGCTGCGCGCTCCAGGCTGGTTTCCAGCAGAGCCGTTTTTTCTTCCCTGTTCATCAGGTGACAAGTCTGGCCCATCGCGGCGCGATCATCAAGGATTCGATTCCGGATGATTTGATTTCAGCCATTTACAAAAATGACCCCACCGGCCATATGGGCGCTCGATTCCTCCCCGGAACTTTCGCACTATTCCTTGGCATTTTGCTTAGGAATAATGAGCCTGTCATGGAAAAAGAGGAAGTATCAATGTCCGAATATGTCAATCACAATGGGTTCCAGATCGCACGGAAACTGTTTGATTTTGTCAACGACCGCGCTTTGCCCGGAACGGGTGTGGATCAGGACAAGTTCTGGTCCGGCTTTGCAGGTTTTCTGGACCGGTTCGCCCCGCGCAATGCGGAGCTTCTCGCCAAGCGGGAAAAGCTTCAGACAGAGATTGACGACTGGCATATCGCCCATAAAGACAAGCCGATAGACCAGACGGCCTATCAGGCGTTCCTGAAAGAGATCGGCTATCTGGTCGATGAACCCGCGCCTTTTTCGATCACCACCGAGAATGTCGATCCTGAAATCGCGACGATGGCAGGGCCGCAGCTTGTTGTGCCGTCGCTCAATGATCGTTTCGTGCTGAACGCCGCCAATGCGCGCTGGGGCAGCCTCTATGATGCTTTTTACGGCACGGATGCGCTGGATGCGGCTCCGGCCAAGCCGGGCGGCTATGATCCGGTGCGCGGCGCGGCGGTTATCAAGGCGGCAAAGGCGTTTCTGGACGAGACTTTTCCGCTAAGCTCCGGCTCGTGGGCAGATTATAGCGGCGGCGCTCCGGCTTTAAAGGATTCGGCGCAGCTTGCCGGGCGTAACGGGGAATCCCTGCTGCTGAAACATAATGGCCTGCATGTGGAAGTCGTGATTGATGCCGGTCATCCGATTGGTAAAGACGATCCGGGCCATATTGCCGATGTGCTTCTGGAAGCGGCGCTGACCACGATTATCGACATGGAAGATTCCGTGGCCGCGGTGGATGCCGAGGACAAGGTTCTGGCCTATGACAACTGGCTTGGCCTGATGCGCGGCGACCTTACCGCCACGTTCATGAAGGGCGGCAAGGAAGAAGTGCGCCGCGCCAATCCGGATCGCAGCTATGTCGATGCCGACGGCAATGGCTTTACCTTGCCGGGACGCAGCCTGATGTTCGTGCGTAATGTAGGCCATTTGATGACCAACCCGGCGGTGCTGCTGGCGGATGGATCGGAAGCGCCGGAAGGCTTGCTCGACGCCGTGTTTACCAGCCTGATCGCAATCCACGATCTGAAAGAACTGGGCGAACTTCGTAACAGCAAGGCAGGGTCGATCTATATCGTGAAGCCGAAAATGCACGGGCCGGAAGAATGTGCGTTCACCAATGATGTGTTCGATGCTGTCGAAGACCTGCTGGGCCTGACGCGCAATACAATTAAAGTCGGCGTGATGGATGAAGAGCGCCGGACTTCTGCCAATCTTGCCGCCTGTATCCACGCGGTGAAAGACCGGATCGTGTTCATCAACACCGGGTTCCTAGACCGCACCGGCGATGAAATCCACACCAGTATGCAGGCCGGCGCAATGGTCGCCAAGGCGGATATGAAATCGTGCGACTGGATCACTTCTTATGAAGCGCGCAACGTCGCCATTGGTCTGGCTTGCGGCATGTCCGGCAAGGCGCAGATCGGCAAAGGCATGTGGGCCGCACCCGATATGATGGCGGATATGATGGAGCAGAAAATCGGTCATCCGAAAACCGGCGCCAACACCGCATGGGTGCCCAGTCCGACAGCCGCGACGCTGCACGCCATCCACTATCACCGGATGGACGTTTTTGCGCGGCAAAAGGAAGTGGCGGAGCAGCCCATTCCCTCGCTGGATAAATTGCTCACCATTCCGCTGGCAAAAGGCCATAACTGGTCGGAAACCGAGATCGAGCGCGAGCTGGATAATAATGCTCAAGGCATATTGGGCTATGTTGTGCGCTGGGTAGATCAGGGGATTGGCTGTTCCAAAGTGCCGGATATAAATGACATCGGCTTGATGGAAGACCGTGCAACGCTACGGATTTCGTCGCAGCACATGGCCAACTGGATGCTGCACGGTGTCTGCACAGCGGAGCAGGTTGACGCCGCGTTGCTGCGTATGGCCGCCAAGGTGGACAAGCAGAATATCGACGATTCCTTCTATAGAGCGATGGCCCCCGATCCGGACAGCAGCCTGGCATTTCAGGCCGCGCGCGATCTGGTGTTCAAAGGCGTCGAACAGCCAAGCGGCTACACCGAACCCTTGCTGCACGCCTATCGCCAGAAGCTGAAACAGGCGGGCTAAAAGCCTGAGAGATCAATCTGAAAGCTGTCATAAGAAAGCGCTGTCCTACAGGCTGCTGCTTATGATAGCTATCAGCCGTCTTTCTCAGCCTGAATAGCATCATTCCACGACCCGTTTGGCCGAAAATATCAAGTGTCATTTCCAACACACGGCATTTCTGTTGGAAATGGCGGAAAAGGGCGGTTCCTTGGTGTGAACTTTGTGAACTTTGACTGTTGGAAAGGCTCTAATCCGAAGAGGTTTTAAGCCTCCGCTGTCAGGAACCGCGCCAGCCCGACAAACTCGTCCACGCTCACGGTTTCCGGACGCCGCGCACCATCAATCCCGGCATGGTCCAAAGCATCAAGCCCGCCGGGCAGACTTTTCAGGCTTTGCCGCAGCATCTTGCGCCGCTGGCTAAACGCGCTTTGGGTCAGTCTGGCGAGAATATCGGGATCAACGCCCTCCGGCTGCGCTTTCGGGGTCAGGTGGACGATGGCCGACATGACCTTTGGCGGGGGAGTGAAAGCAGAGCGGTGGACAGACATGGCGATTTTTACATCGCATCGCCACTGCGCCAATATCGACAACCGCCCGTAAGCGCCGGAGCCTTCCTTGGCGACGATCCGGTCAGCCACCTCGCGCTGGAACATCAAAGTCAGCGATTGCCACGCCGGCGGCCAATCAGCACTCGACAGCCATTTGACGAGCAGCGCAGAGCCGACATTATAGGGCAGGTTGGAAACAATATGAAAAGGCGCGTCAAACAGCTCCGCCAGATCAATTTTCAAGGCGTCTTCGTTGATAACGTCCAGCTTTCCGGGAAAATGCCCGCCCAGTTCCGCCAGAGCAGGCAGGCACCTTTCATCCCGCTCCACTGCCGTAACAATCGCGCCTGCTTGCAGCAAAGCCTGGGTCAGACCGCCGGGACCGGGGCCGACCTCGAACACGCGGGCGTCGTTCAAGTCCCCCGGAACGGCGGCAATGCGCGATAATAGCTGAGTATCGAGCAAGAAATTCTGGCCCAGCGCCTTATTGGCAGTCAGGCCGTGTTTCTTGATTACCTCCCGAAGCGGGGGCAGGGATGGCGAATTGTTCAAAGGGCGGCTTTTTTGCGGTTGGAGTATTTTTCACGATTGACCGCGGCCACTTCCGCCATCTTGATCGCAGCGATCATCGAACGCGGATCGGCTCTCCCTTGCCCCGCTATGGCAAAAGCGGTGCCATGATCGGGTGATGTGCGGATGATCGGAAGCCCCAAAGTGATGTTGACGCCATCAAAGAAATGCAGCGCTTTCAGCGGGATCAGTGCCTGGTCATGGTATGGGCACAAAGCGACATCATATTGCGAGCGTGCTTCTTCGTGGAACATGGAATCGGCGGGATATGGCCCCTTAACATCCAGTCCTTCCGCGACCAGCTTCTCGATCGCGGGGATCATCACGAGTTGCTCCTCATCGCCGATATTGCCATCTTCCCCGGCATGCGGATTAAGCGCGGCAACGGCAATGCGCGGGTTAGTGATCCCGAAATTGCGGATCATCGCTTTGTGCGCCACTTTTGCCCGAGCGATAATCAACCGGCGGGTAAGCTGCAACGGCACTTCTTTCAGCGCGATATGCGTTGTCATCGGTATGACCCGCAGCGAAGGCCCGGCCAGCATCATCACTGCATTCTGCCGCGCGATACCGCAGCGTTCGGACACAAATTCGGTTTGCCCCGGATAGCGAAAACCGACCTTGTAAAGCTGGGATTTTGATACAGGCGCCGTGACGACAGCCCCCGCATCGCCCGACCGCGCAAGACCGCACGCGATTTCAAGAGCATGAAGCGCGCACTGCGCTCCGTCAAGGCTAGGCTCACCGGATATTGTCGGCGGACCATCGTAAATATGAAGGACAGGCAGCGCCTTGTCAAAATGATCGGCTGCCTCGGCAGGGGTAGATATTTTGACAACGGGAATGCCACAAATCCCGTTACTATCCGCCTGTTTGAAATCTTCGACATTGCCAATGGCAAAAAAGGGCTTCAGGTCATTGCTTTCCCGCGCCTGCCAGCTTTTACAGATAATTTCCGGCCCGATCCCCGCCGGGTCGCCGCAAGACAAGGCAAAGGGTTTTATCACCCCCCGTGCCCCTTAATTATACTCGATAATGGCGTCGCGGCGAAGGTCACGCAGATAGGTTTGCGCGCGTTTGTTGATCCGCTCGTTTTCCAGTTGCGACATGATCTGGTCAAAGGAAGTATCGGATGCGCTTTGCGTATCATCACGGCCACAAAGTATCAATACGC
>JADMKQ010000194.1 GCA_015478735.1 Sphingorhabdus sp.
CAACCTGATTTCCCGCAAATCCAAATGGTCCCAGCTCGACCGCTTCGTCCACCGGATGCTTGGCAATCGCGCTCATCTCGCCATCATCGCGGAACAGTTTCGGCATGTCGATCAGTAAACTATCAAGCGTCGTTTCTATCATTGCCAATGCATATCGGCCCAAGTTCATATTGGCAATTTTCTATTTATTATGCTTGAAGGCGAAAATGGAAATTAGTGACTTACGCATCGCACTTTATAGCGGCAATTATAACTTCGTCCGTGACGGTGCCAATCAAGCATTGAACAGGCTGGCCGAATATCTATTGCGGAAAGGCGCGGCTGTGCGCGTCTATTCTCCGACCACAGATACCCCTGCATTCGAGCCAACCGGCGACCTGGTAAGCGTACCATCCTTTGCCTTTCCGGGACGCGGAGAATACCGCTTTCCGACGCATATTTCGGCCAGTGCCAAGCGCGATCTGGCGGCGTTTAACCCCAATATCATGCAGATATCGAGTCCCGACCGTGTGGGTCACCGGATGGTAAGCTGGGCGCGTAATCACAATATTCCGGTGCTGGCATCGGTGCACACGCGCTTTGAAACTTATCCGCGCTATTATAATCTGGCGTTCCTGGAGCCGGTGATAGAGGCCATATTGCGCCGTCTTTACCGCCGCTGCGACGCGCTGGTCGCTCCTTCTGAATCCATGGCGCAGGTGCTTCGGCAGCAGCGGATGAACTATGATGTCGGGATATGGTCGCGCGGCGTTGATAAGGATGTGTTCAATCCGTCAAAGCGCGATCTGGCATGGCGGCAATCATTCGGCATTGCGGATGATGAGCCTGTAATCGGTTTTCTGGGCCGGCTGGTGATGGAAAAAGGGCTGGATGTCTTTGCCGACGCGATTGACGAGCTGAAACGCCGCGGGGTCCGGCACAAAGTGCTGATCATCGGAGAAGGCCCCGCACAGCAATGGTTTGAAGACCGTCTGGACGACGCGATATTTGCCGGGTTCCAGCAAGGTCATGATCTGGGCCGCGCGGTGGCCAGCATGGATATGCTGTTTAACCCTTCGATTACCGAAACTTTTGGCAATGTGACACTGGAAGCCATGGCTTGCGGCCTGCCAGTTGTCGCGGCCAAGGCAACCGGAAGCCAAAGCCTGGTCAGGGACAAGGAGTCCGGAAGGCTGGTCACGCCCGGTGCCATCCGGGATTTTGCCGATGTGCTGCAACTTTATTGTCAGGATGTGCTCATTCGTCAAACGCACGGCGCGGCGGGTGAAAAACGCGCGGACGAGTTTAGCTGGGACCAGATAAACCACGCCGTTGCGGAAACCTATGTCCGCCTGATCCGGCAACGCCAGGCGGGTCACAGCCCCATAAAACAGGCCGCTGTCCGATAGGAATGAAGCTATCAAGCTTTGTGCACTTGAGCGTGTAAAACCCCAACCCGTCATTCAAGCTGGTTTTAGATAGAGAAAATGTCATAAGAACTCCCGATGGCTGATTTATTCTCCTCTGATGACGCGCCGCAAGGACCGGAAGAGATTTCGGCCAACGCCCCGCTGGCGGAACAGCTTCGTCCGCAAAAGCTGGACGATGTGGTGGGTCAGGATCATCTGGTTGGGGAAGATGGTGCGCTGAAACGCATGATCGTGGCGGGCAAGCTGTCCTCGATTATATTCTGGGGACCGCCGGGAACCGGAAAAACAAGTCTGGCGAGATTGCTGGCCAATGAAACGGATCTGCACTTCAAGGCTATATCTGCGGTCTTTTCGGGTGTTGCCGACCTTAAAAAAGTTTTTGCCGAAGCCCAGACGCGGCAACGGACCGGCAAGCAGACCTTGCTATTCGTTGACGAAATCCACCGTTTCAACCGATCCCAGCAAGACAGCTTTCTACCCTATGTTGAAAAGGGCACGGTGATACTGGTCGGCGCAACCACGGAAAATCCGTCCTTTGAACTCAATGCCGCGCTGCTCAGCCGGACACAGGTTTTGATCCTCAACCGTTTGAACAGCGACGCTCTGGCCCAGCTTTTGACCAAGGCGGAAGCGCTGACGGGCAAGAACCTTCCGGTCACAGATGAAGCGCGAGAAGCATTGATTGCCAGCGCGGATGGTGATGGCCGTTTCCTGCTTAATCAGGCCGAAACTTTGTTCGCGCTCGATATAGCCGAGCCGCTTGATCCGGCGGCACTGGCCAAGCTGCTTCATCGCCGCATGGCTGTGTATGACAAGGACCGCGAGGGGCATTATAATCTGATTTCCGCGTTGCATAAATCGCTGCGTGGGTCCGACCCGCAAGCCGCGCTCTATTATCTCGCCCGCATGTTGGTGGCAGGCGAAGAGCCGCTTTACGTCCTTCGCCGGATTGTCCGTTTTGCCAGCGAGGATATTGGCCTCGCCGATCCGCAAGCATTGGTGCAGACGCTTGCCGCGAAGGATGCCTATGATTTTCTCGGCAGCCCTGAAGGCGAGCTCGCCATAGCGCAGGCCGTCATATATTGCGCCACCGCGCCCAAATCCGACGCGGCTTACCGGGCGCAAAAAACGGCATGGCGCTCGGCCAAACAGACCGGATCACTGATGCCGCCGCAAAATATCCTCAATGCGCCGACCAAGCTGATGAAAGATATCGGCTATGGCACTGGCTACACCTACGATCACCACACTGATGAAGCTTTTTCCGGCGACAATTACTGGCCCGAAGAAATGGAAGCGGAGCAATTTTATAAACCGGTGAACCGTGGATTTGAACGTAAAATCCGCGAAAGACTGGACTATTGGGAGAAGTTGAGACGTGAGATGGACCGCTAAATCGATCACAGCTAATTCGATCAAACCTGGTTTATTATTGGGAGCCTTGCTCCTTGCTGCGCCTGTGGCTGCGCAAAGTGATAAGGAACCGGATGACTATACCCGCGCTCTGGCAGCGGGCTATAAAGCCCAGTTCATCTGCTCCGGCCTGTGGAACGGCGGCAAGTCGCTCGCTGACATAAAGGCCGATGAATTAACCGGCATCTATAGTCATATCGCCGAAATTGTGCCCACTCTGAACGCGGAGATTGACGAGCAGAAGCGGCAGGTGCGCGTAAGCTACAGCACCGAAATGCCGGCGCGCACGGCGATCTGGAATAGTGAAACAGGCTGCACCGGTATGCCGATCGGTTTTACAGCAAACCAAAACGCCGCTCCGTCTAAGCAACGCACCTTCCACGATGAATTGCCCTGGCCAATGGGAGATCGCGGTGCGGAGGCGGCTCAGGGTGAGGCGTTTGAGCCGTTAATGCAAGCCGCGATGGGCACGTCCGGCGACAACAAATATGGCGGAAAAACCAGCGCGGTTCTGGTCATTAAAAACGGCCAGATCGTAGGCGAACATTATAAGCAAGGCCACGACCTTCACACGGCGCAGCGCACATGGTCGGTGGCAAAATCCATCGCCGGGACGCTGATCGGCCATAGCGTTCAGCAAGGTCTTGCCGATGTGAATGCCCCGGTCAATATCGCCGCATGGACACATGAAGACGATCCCCGCCGCCAGATCACGCTCGACAACCTGATGCGGATGGCCAGCGGTTTAACCAGCGATACAGCGGGCAACCGCACCGACCCTGTCTATATGGGCGGGGCCAGCGTGAGCCAGCGCACGACAAGCTGGCCCCTGCTCTACAAGCCCGGAACGCAGTTTCGCTACGCCAATAATGATACGCTTTTGGCTGTTCACGCCGTGCATGACAGCGCGTTTGATCCTTATGGCTTTTTCCGCAAGATCGGCATGACGCGCACCTATGCGGAGACGGATTGGCAGGGGAATTATATCCTTTCCAGCCAGGTGTGGACTACTGCCCGTGATCTGGGGCGGCTAGGCATGCTCTATCTGAATGACGGAATCTGGCCTTATGGCGAGGACAAGTCACAGCGCCTGCTGCCCGAAAACTGGCGCGAATATGTGAGCAGCCCTAGTGGCCCGCAGCCCGACCGCGAGTTCGGCTATGGCGCGACATTCTGGTTGATGAACAAAACCGATGGTGTGCCGACGGACAGTTTTGGGGCCTTTGGAAATCGCGGGCAATATCTGGTAATCATTCCTTCGCTGGCCCTCGTGATCGTCCGGCGCGGATATGATACGCCGGACAATAGTTTCGACATTGCCGCCTTCACCCGCGACGCAGTGAGCGCGTCGGGTTCATGAGCAAAACCTACCGCGCCGCCGTCTGCACCGCCCTTACCGGTCCCGACTCTATCCGCATCCAGGAGCTTGACGCAACGCCCCTGCAAGCCGGAGAGGTGCGGATCGCCGTAAAAGCTGCCGGATTAAATTTCCCTGACTTATTAATGACTTACGGAAATTACCAATATCGCCCATCGCCTCCATTCGTTCCAGGTCTGGAGATTGCGGGAGAGGTCACCGAACTCGGTCCCGAAGTCACGGGCCTTTCTGTTGGCGACCGCATAATGGGCGGCAGCAAGGGCAATGGCTATGCCGAACAGATCATCCTGCCCGCCACGAGCATCAGGCCATTACCCGGCGCATTCACGTTCGCTGAAGGAGCTTGCTGGCACGGCGCTGCGATCACAGCATGGCACGCACTGCACGACAAAGCCGCACTTCAAGCCGGTGAAAGCATCCTGATCCTCGGTGCCAGCGGCGGCATTGGCATGGCCGCGGTAAAGCTCGCCAAACATATCGGCGCCCTCGTCATAGGCACAGGCTCCAGCGACGCAAAACGCCAGGCGATTTCAAAGGCCGGAGCGACGCACAGCCTGGACCCCGCTGACCCGGACCTTGCCGCCAAGGTCAAGGAACTGACCGGCGGCAAAGGCGCAGATGTGGTGTTCGATCCTGTCGGCGGTGATCTCGCGATAACCGCAACCCGATCGATCAGTTGGGGCGGACGATACCTCATCGTCGGCTTTGCCAGCGGAAAAATACCGTCCTTCCCCGCCAATCACGCCCTTATCAAGGGCTATAGCCTTATCGGCCTGCGCGCCGGGGAAAGCGGACGGCGTGATCCCCAATTGGCGCAGCGCAGCGAAAAGGCGCTCCGCGATCTGGCACAGCAAGGCATAATGCGGCCCCACATCTCCCACAGCTTCGCACTGGACGATAGCGCCGACGCTCTACGCGCTTTGGAACAGCGCAAGGTAATCGGACGGGCGGTAATCGACATGACGCTCTAGCGAGAAGTGACAGATAGTTACATCCTCATCCCGTTCCCTCTACGTCCCGCACTATATCTTGCACGCATAACGTGTTAACATCCTGTCGGAGCTACAATAATTGATCACAGTTAGGGGACCACATATGGATAGGATGAGAATAGGCAATTATGCGCTCGATACCGAGCTCATGATGGAATTGGGAGAGAAAGTCGGTCTGGCACTGATCGCTCTCCTCATTACCTGGTTTCTGGCAAAGGCCGCGAAATGGGCATTTGCCAAACTGGTCGACAATGTCGGCTTCCTCAGACGCGATACATCGTCCGGCATCTCGGTGGGTGAATCGCTCGGTAAAATCGTCTCTTTGCTGATTTGGCTATTCGGCCTGCTAATCATACTTCGCATATTGGGATTGGGCGGCGTCGATGCGCCTATTCAAACCTTGCTGAACAGCATCATGGAATTTGTTCCCAACCTGTTGGGTGCGGCGATCATATTCTTTATCGGTATGGTTGTGGCGCGCATCGTCCGTGATATCCTGGTGACAGCACTGCAAACCGTTGATTTCGACAAATGGGCCAATCGCGGCGGCGTTGATACGGTTACCGGCAATACGCAGATCAGCAGCACCTTGGGAACGATAGTCTATGTGCTGATCATCATTCCGGTTGCAATCCTTTCGCTCGAAACCTTGCGGCTTGAATCCGTCTCTCAACCGGCCAGTGATATGCTCCGCATGATCCTTGCCGCTATTCCGAACATTATCGGCGCGGCCATCATTCTTGGCATTGGTTATCTGATCAGCAAATTTGTTGTCCGGATCATCAAGGAAGTCTTACCCGGACTGGGCGTGGACCAATCGGTTGCGGCTCTGGATATCCTGCCCAGCGGAACACCGCTTACATCCGTTCTGGCCCGCGTAGCGCAGATTGCAATCATGCTGTTCTTTGCCATCGCCGCCACGCGTATGCTGGGCTTCTTGGAACTCACCGTAATATTGGACCGGATACTGGAACTGGGCGGCCGGGTCATATTTGGCGCGGTTGTTATCGGGGTCGGCTTCCTGATTGCCAATTTGCTGGCGCGGGTTATCAGCGGCACCGGCGAAGGGAATATGGCGGCTTCCATCGTGCGCTATGCGGCCATCGTGCTGTTCACATTCATGGGACTGCAATTCATGGGTGTTGGTGAAGAAATCGTCGAAATGGCGTTTATGGCGCTCGTCATCGGAGGCGCTGCGGCGGCGGCTTTGGCCTTTGGTTGGGGTGGCCGCAATGTGGCTGGAAAGGTTTTGGAGGATTTATACGCCAATCCACCAAAGAAACCGGCTGCCAGATCCGCGCCTCGCAAGCCGATCATCGAAGAATAAACTTCATAGCCATCTGATAATAAAGGGCGGGTCCGCGCGGCCTGCCCTTTTTTATTGCGCTTCCTCCGGCTCTTTCCAATCACCGGCGGCATAGGCTAAAGACATGCCATGCGCCGCTTCGATCACTTCACCTGCATTGACTGGTCCGGAGCAAAGACCGAACGCCCCGGCGGTATCGCGCTTGCGATGATAGGTCTGGAAGGTCCACCAGCCCTGCTCTCTCCCGATCCCAAATGGTCGCGCGAAGACATACGCGACTGGCTGCTCGGAGTGGCTGCGGCAAAGCAGGATATGCTGATCGGTTTCGACCTCTCCATGGCCCTGCCATACCATGATTGCGGTGCCTATTTTCCCGAATGGGAGGACAGCCCCAATGATGCCGCTGAGTTGTGGCAGTTGGTGGAGCGACTCAGTTCACAGGACCCACATTTGAATGTTCTTTCCTTTCTGGGCCATGACGAAGCCGCGCGCCATTTTCGCCATAGCCGCGATCAGGTCGGCGATTTGTTCACCGGCGGAACCGGCCGGCTGCGCGTAGTCGAACATCACCAGCGCATCACCGGCCAGGCCAACAGCGCCAGTTGCTTTAACCTGGTCGGCGCGGCGCAGGTCGGCAAATCCAGCCTGACCGGCATGCGGATGCTGCACCAGTTAAACGGCGCGATTCCCATCTGGCCCTTTGATCCTGTGCCGGATAGCGGGCCGATGATCGTCGAGATTTACACAACCATCGCAGCGCTCGCCGCCGGACTGCCAAAGGGCAGAAGCAAGATTCGCGACCGCACCGGACTGGAAACTGCTCTAACGGCACTGGATACGCCATTACCGGGAAAATTGGGGCGCTATGATGACCATAGCACTGATGCCCTGATTACCGCCGCGTGGATGAGAAATGCGAGCACGAACGCAAAGCTGTGGCACCCGTCAAAGCTCACAGATGAAGTTGCACAAAAAGAGGGCTGGACCTTTGGCATTTTTTGAAGCAAAGAGCGCTCGCTATTGGCTAAAGCCATAAACCAGCGCCGAATTAGCTCAGCTGGTAGAGCAACCGCCTTGTAAGCGGTAGGTCATCCGTTCGAGTCGGATATTCGGCACCATTTTCGCAGGTCAAAGTTCGTCCGGGGAATGAGCGACCGCGAAAAACCCCGCAGCGCAAGCAAGGGTGCACGGCAAGCAACAGTGTCACCCATCAATATCCTCACCACCCTGTGCTCTTGCAAACATTGCTAATCAAAACAAAAAAGCCCCGCCAGTTTCCTGGCAGGGCTCTCTTCCTACGTGACGATTCCGTTAGAATTTGAAGCCGGCACCGATACCATAGCGGCGTGGTTCCAGCGTGAAGACGTTGGTATACAGGCCCGATGACTGGTCGGTGACATAGAGTCCGGTTTCCGAGTTGCTGTCGAAAACATTCTGGACAAATCCACGCACATACCAGCGGTCATCGGTTCCGTTTAACTGGATCTGGGCATTTGCCTGGGCATAGCCTTTGATGCGGTTGACATTACCGTTGAAGATGCTGCCATAGCTTTCGCCCGTATAGGCAAGGTCAACGCGCGGGACCAGGCTCATACCATTGTCAAAGTTCATGGCATATTGGACACCGGCAGAGAATTTCACCTTCGGCGCTTGCGGCAGCGTGTTTCCGCGGATATTTTTCGGTACACCAGCCGCGAAATATTCTATTCCGCCAAAGGCCGCCGGATCCAGTCCGCCACCAATAAACGCTCCTGCTGCCGCCGCATCCAGCACTTCGCAGATACCAAAGGCCCCGGTGGAAGCAATATTGCCATTTGCCGGGAAAGCCGTTGTCGGCTGCAAATTCGCGCCCGCCTGAACGCCGGGAACCCCACCGGCATTAATGACGCTGTTCACCGTATTCACAAAGGCGTTAACTCCTGCGGCACTTCCGGATGAGGAAGCCACAGCACAGTTGGACGAGTTCGTAATGTCCTTGATAATCACGGCATCGGAACGGGCACCGCCAAAGTCGCGGGGATCGCTGTTAAACGTATCGCCTTTGACCTTTGTCTTCAGGTAACTGAAGCCGAGATTGATCGTCCAGTCCGGATCGGGACGAACAATGGCCTCGATTTCCGCACCATAGATATCGGCATCAATATTCTCGTTAACCGCGGTCCGGGCAACAATCTTGCTGAGCTGCAAATCCTTGTACTTGTAGTAGAACGCAGTCAGGTTCAGTTGCAGCGCACCGCCACCGATCGTATTTTTCGATCCGATTTCAAACGCGTCGACTTTTTCGGGACTGAAAGATTCCGGAACCTCGAAAATCGGTTGCAACGGCGGGTTCAAGCCACCCGACTTGTAACCACGTGAATAGGACGCATAGATCAGATTATCGTCGGTGATCTTATAATCGATAACCGCACGGCCCGTAATTTCGTTGAACTTCACTTTACGGCTTTGGAAAATCTGGTTGCCTGGGATACCTGGGTCAGCATCGTAAGATCCGACAAAGGGTGATTCAAATGCATCGGTGGTTTGGCCAAAGGGCACCAGGAAATCTGCCAGCGTCGAACGTGCAAGAACATTTTTCTTGTCGTTATTGTAACGCAGGCCGCCTGTCAGTTTCAGTTTATCGCTAATGTCAAAATAGACTTCGCCGAACAAGCCGTATGATTTGACCTTCAGATCAGCAGTATTGTTACGGAAATAGGGCGTGCCGAGGAACGATGGCGGCAGCGGCGCGGGATCGCCCATTTCATCTGTGTTCGCTAATGCAGAGAAGGTGCCGAGCAAACCGGCCACATAATCAATCGCAAACGCATTCACATAATAGCTGTTCTCGGTCATGTGATAGTCGGCATAGATGCCGCCAACCAGGAAGTTGAACGGACCATCAAAATCGCTTGAGAAAATCGCCTCTGCCGACCAACTATCATTATACTGGTTGGAGCGGTCATATTGAAGCGGTGACATCGCGCAGTTGCTGTTGCCACCAAAAGAACCAAGGCCGATGGTGTCCGTGTCAGAGGTACATAATACCCCGTCCGGTCCATCAGGAATGATCGCATTGGCAATGGGCGAGAAATATGCCGCTGGCAGACCGGGAACTAACCCAGCCGCAGCCGCAGCAAGCGTGTTCAGTCCGGTCGCATAATTGGCCCGGCTACCGATATTGTTATTATAGTCCTGCCGTGATTCCAGCTTCACCTTTTGATAGGTGCCCGAAAGCTGCGCGCTGATTGGGCCGAAATTATGTTCGATCTTGCCCTGGAAAGTCAGCTCGCTGGCGAAATATTCGGGTGTGAAGGCCGTGTTTACCGTCCGTGGATCTGATGGAACATCGATACCGGCATATTGGTCCGGGCCATAAAGGCTGCCCAGCGCAAAAGCGGCAGGTATGCCGCGGATCGCAAGAAATTCTTGCGATGACAAAGCCGCCGTAAAGGTCGAGTTCGCGTTAAAAGACTCAGCATTGCGGGTGTTGTTCAAACAGCCCAAAATGCCTGTCGGGTCGCGTTGACAATATTGTTTCTGGATCCGCATACGATTGTCGTCTTCGCGGAAATAGGAAGCATAAAGGTCAATCGTGGTGTCGGGAGTAGGCTCGAACCGCAGCGATCCGCGAACCGAATATAATTCACGATCGTCAAGATCAGGCCCGCCGTTGAGGTTGGTCGTATAACCGTCCCGCTTTACATAGACACCGGCACCGCGAAGGGCGAGATTTTCGCCAATCGGAATGTTGACCATGCCTTTGACTTTGATCGCGTCGTAATTGCCATATTCGGCATCACCGGAAGCCTGGAACTCGCCAATTCTGGGCTTGGCCGTGACGACGTTGACCACACCGGCGGTTGCGTTACGGCCGAACAATGTCCCTTGCGGGCCGCGCAATACTTCGACTCGTTCAAGGTCGAAAAACTCTGTTTCAAAAAGCCGAGTCGAGAATAATGGCTGATCGTTCAAGTGAATGGCCGTTGCCTGATCGCAGGAAGTGCCTACGCACAAATCGCCGATCCCGCGAATTGTGAAACTGGAACTGGTAAAGTTGGTTTTGGTAAAGGTGATGTTCGGAAGAGTGAGCTGAAGATCGGAACTATTTTCAATTTGCTGCGAGTCCAAAGCGGCGGAATCAAACGCGGATACGGCGATTGGCACTTCTTGTAGACTTTGTGCCTGACGCTGCGCGGTCACGATAATGATATTATCGTCTAACCTGTCTTGCGCTAATGCTGGTGTGGCCACGGCAGTTATGGCGGTGGCGGCTAATAGTAACGATTTACGCATAAATCTCTCCATCCCCTGTGTTGCCCGGAGAGTGTGACTTTATGCCCATCCCCCCAGATGCACCGATATTCAACTAATCGAACGATTAAGTCCAGATGGAAATTAAAAAAATGCACTCGCTCATTACATTAATGCAACTTTGTGTCTGGAACGACACAAACCAGATATAGAAAAAGCCCCGCCAGTTTCCCGGCAGGGCTTGTCCTGTTCTGTTAAGGCCGAAGACCTTCGTTATATTTAGAACTTATAACGTGCCGTCACACCATAAGTCCGCGGGGCACTAGGATAGCCGCTGATGCTGCCACTTTGCGCCACTGACGGGAAAATCGTTGTCAGATATTTCGCGTTGGTGAGGTTGCGGCCATAGACCGACAATTCAAAGCCGCTGATATGCTGAAACGTCAGCGCGGCGTTGATCTGGTTGACTTCCCGTTGCAGGCTTTCGGCAAAGCCGTCAGGGAACCCGTCCAGACCATCGACCATATTTACCGGACTTTCATAAAGATAGTCACCGCGTGCAATCAACCGTGATCCGCTGTCAAATTCATGCGTGTAGGTAGCACCCATTGACGCCGAAATACCGGGAATACCCGCTGGAGTCCGACCGGAAATATCACCAAATGACGAATTGACGAACGAGTCATATTTCGGGTCGAGATAGGTCACCGCGAGGAACAGGGTCAGCGGATCGACCGGTGTCACCGTGCCGTCAAACTCGATCCCGAAGGTCGATTGCTTACCCGCATTGGCCAGCGCAAAGCCGGTTCCGGTAAACACGTTGCTCTGGAACCCTTCGATAGATTGCTTGAACGCAGCAATGTTGAAGGCCGCATAGTCGAACTGGCCTTTCAGTCCGACTTCATAGACTTCGGAATTTTCCGGTCCAGCGAAACGGGAACCGGAGGTCAGGTTTGGCGTGTTCAATCCAGCACCAATAATGGCTGGCAGGTCAGCCGCCAATGGCCGGCTGTCGCGTGACAGGTTGATCGAGCTTGCCTTGAACCCCGTAGCATAGGTCGCATAGAAGTTCAGATTGTCGGTTACCGCATAAGACGCGCGAACCGACCAGGCGAGGTCATCGTCATTGGTCCGGCCATCTTCAACCGCGTTCGGAAGATTCAGGAATGGCGGCAGGAACTGGAACGCTTTCAGGTCGTTAAGCGGGTTTACCGCCGGATTATTATCA
>JADMKQ010000195.1 GCA_015478735.1 Sphingorhabdus sp.
TTTATCGTGATTTCCGAGCCGTGAAATGTTCCATTTCACTCGAAATCACTCTAGCCCGGCTATTAAGCCTTACTGGCCGGGCATTTCCATGCCGCCTGGCATTTGTTGCTGCATCTGCTGTTGCAGAGCCTGCATCTGTTCTGCCGAGATAAAGTCGATCAGCGTCACGTCGAAAATCAGGATGGAATTGGCGGGCAGGGTAGGGCTAGGCGATTGTTCGCCATAGCCGAGTTCAGAAGGAATCCAGATGCGGTATTCGCCGCCTTTTTGCATAAGCTGAAGCGCTTCCGAAAAACCGGGAACCACAGCGCCAACCGGCATAGGTGTTTGCTCGTTCGCGTCAAACACCGTGCCATCACGCAGCGAACCTTCATATTTCACCAGCGCGGTATCGGTGGCAATCGGGGACGGGCCTTCGCCGGGTTTCAGCACTTTATATTGCAGGCCGGAATCGGTCGTAATCACGCCCTCTTCATCCGCATTGTTCGCCAGGAACTGCTCGTTAGTCGCGCCAGTTGCCACGGCTTCCTGGGTGCCGATAAAGGCAAGCCCGGCAGCAACCAGCACCACCACTATGATCCCAAGCCATAATTTGATCATCGATCCTTTTTTGATCGGCTGGATGGGAACAGTGGTTACGGACATATCGGACTACCTATATAGTGTAGCCTGAAACGCATTGTTCAGGCCAATATCGAAAAGGAACGCGGCTTAAATCAGGCCGTCGCGTTCCATCCGCTTGCGTTCCATTTTACGGGCACGACGAACAGCAGCAGCTTTTTCGCGCGCACGCTTTTCAGAAGGCTTTTCATAATGACGGCGCAATTTCATTTCGCGATAAACACCCTCACGCTGCAATTTCTTTTTGAGCGCCCGAAGGGCTTGATCGACATTATTATCGCGAACCATGATTTGCATAAGACTAAGTAACTCCGTTCAATATCGTTTATAACCTACATAATTAAACCGGTAAGATACAACCGGCCATAATCATTTAAGCCATAAAAAAGGGTTTGCAGGTGATTCGTTCAGCTACAATTGCAGCGCGCTTAACAGGCTAATCCACCGCTTTCAAGCATTTCCGACTCATTATTATGGCATGTTTGCCACAGCTTTGGCGCATAATACATGCGTTTGCGGGGCGGATTTCAACTCTCACAAAGGCTTTTGATAATCGCCAATTGCTGTGCCATGTTGGTTTCAAAGTGAAATACAGCACGAATCAGGAGACGGAAAATGGCAACGGCAATCAACATCCAGTCAAATTGTAGCGAAGAGGAATGGAAAGCGCGCCAGCGGCTTGCCGCCTGCTACCGGATATTTGCTTATCTTGGCTGGGACGAGATGATTTTCAATCATGTGACATTGAAAGTGCCGGGCGAGGATGATGCGTTTCTGATAAATCCATACGGCCTGCATTTCAGCGAGGTAACGGCTTCGTCTCTGGTGAAGATCGATATTGACGGCAACACGCTGGATGGCTCGACCTATCCGGTTAACAAGGCCGGTTTTACGCAGCACAGCCTGTTCCACCGCGAACTGCCCGATGTCCATGCGATCATCCACACGCATACCACTGCCACCATGGCTGTCGCGTCACTGGAAGGCGGATTGCAGCCGGTGAATTTCTATGCCGCAGGCGTTGTGCCGCGCCTGGCCTATCACAAGTTTGAAGGCATCACGGTCCATGCCGAAGAAGGGCCGCGCTTCCTGGCGAGCCTGGGCAAGAAGCGGATGATGCTGCTGGAAAATCATGGTCCGGTAGTGATGGGCCGGACATTGGAACAAGCATTCCTCAACCACTGGGTCTTGCAGCGCGCCTGCGAAATCCAGATGCAGACGCTGTCCATGGGCAAGCCGATTATGATCGGTGAGGATGTGATGAAAAAACATCTGGCCAACCTGTCGCAAGCAGCGATTGACCCCGCCAAACAGGGCGTGCCCGAATTTGACGCGATGGTGCGTCTGATCGACCGCGAAGACCAAAGCTGGCGAGAATAGAACATACTTCCCCTCTCTTGAAAGGGAGGGGGATAAAAGCACTCTATATTTGGTTGGCGAACATGCTTAGACAGGCATAACCGCAACCGATAATGGTATTTCCTGCATGACCAAGTTCACCGTCAATAACCGGCCTGTGCAATATCGAATGGACCCGGATACGCCGCTGCTTTGGGCGCTGCGTGATGCGTCTAACCTGACGGGGACCAAATATGGCTGCGGCACCGGCGATTGCGGAGCCTGTATGGTGGAAGTTGACGGAGAGGCAATCCGGAGCTGCCTTGTCACGATCGGGGAGATGGAAGGCCGCTTTGTCACGACCATCGAAGCTTTGTCCCGCGACCGTAGCCATCCGGTGCAACAGGCCTGGGCTGCGGAAAATGTGCCGCAATGCGGGTTTTGCCAGTCGGGCATGATCATGGCGGCGTCAGTATTGTTAAAGAAAAACACCAATCCGTCGAATGATGACATTGAGGCTGCGATCCTCAATATCTGCCGCTGCGGAACCTATCCCCGGATCAGGGAAGCCATACAACGCGCAGCGCGGGTTGTCCGCGGCGAAGACCTGCTCAGCGCCGCTCCGCCGCCGGGTATTGATCCGGCAGACGCGACAAAGACTGTTCCGGCCCTGACGCCAAAGGAATAGGGCCAGCTAAGTCTTCATCGCCTAAACTTTCCTTTGAAACAGGGCGAAATCTGGTGTTTATGAAGTTCAAATCCCAATTTTACGGAGTCCGATATGAAAGCGACCATCTGGCATAACCCAAATTGCGGAACGTCCCGCAAAACGCTTGCCCTGCTTGAAGAAGCGCCGGGCGTTGATGTGACGGTGGTTGAATATCTGAAAAACCCGCCGAGCCGCGACAAGTTGGAGCAGCTTTACCGCGATGCGGGTATCACGCCGCGCGAGGGGCTGCGGACACGCGGTTCGCCTGCCGAAGAACTGGGGTTGACCGATGAGAGCGCTACGGCTGACCAGATACTCGATGCCATGGCGGCAGACCCTATATTGATCGAGCGGCCATTGGTTGAAACAGATAAAGGCGTGCGGCTCTGCCGTCCGCAGGAAAAAGTGCAGGAAATTCTCTGATAGTTTGAGACAGGGTCTAGGCGGCTCTGCCGCCGACCCGTTCCTTGGTCGCGGTTCCGGTCTGGCTTGCATCGTGATTCTGGAACAGCGCCAGCGCATTTTCCGGTGACATGGGGCGGCCAAAATAATAGCCTTGGATATTGCTGCAACCCAGTTTGCGGATCATCTTGACCTCGTCTTCCGTCTCTGCGCCCTCGGCGGTTGTGGACATGCCAAGGCTGTCCGCCATGGCGACAACGGCGCGGATGATGGCAAGACTTTCCGGTGCATTTTTCGCTGCGCCCTGCACAAAGCTACGATCCACTTTGATGGTCGAAAAGCGCGTCCTGCGTAAATAGCCCAGCGACGAGTAGCCGGTGCCGAAATCATCCAGCGACAGGTTGATGCCCAGCGCGATAATCTGGTCAAGCACCTGCGCCGCGCCTGTGCCTTCACGCATGAAGATGCTTTCCGTTACCTCTATCTCCAGCCGCCGTGCCGGCAAACGGCTTTCCTGTAGCGCGGAGATGACCATATCGAGGAAATCGGGATCGGTAAGCTGGTCTGCTGACACATTGACGGCGACCTTCATCGTCGATGGCCATTTCATCGCCTCTTTACAGGCCGTTCGCAACACCCACTCGCCAATCGGGCCGATCAGGCGGGCATCCTCGGCCAGAGGCACAAATTTTGCTGGTGATACGACGCCAATTTGCGGATTGGTCCAGCGCAACAGGGCTTCAAAGCCCAGAACGCTGCCAGTGTCCGCGCTAACCACGGGCTGATAATTGAGGGTGAACTCATTCTTGTCCAGAGCCTTACGCAGGGCGATTTCCATGACACGGCGTTCCTCGGCATGGACGTGGAGCTTGGGCTCATATTGATTATGCGCGCCGCCACCCTGATCCTTGGACCGGTAAAGTGCCAAGTCGGCGCTGCGCATCAGCATTTCGACCGTGCGGCCGTCACGCGGTCCGATCGCGGTGCCGACACTGGCCCCGATATAAAGCGTATGCTGATCGACTTCGTAAGGCCGCGCGAGGGTTTCGATAATTTTCTTGCCCAGCGCTTCCATATATTGGGGATTGCTGGCGTCTTTGATGACAATGGCAAACTCGTCGCCGCCCAGCCGTCCGCAAAGTTCGTTATCGGTCATGATAGAGCGCAGCCGGTCAGCCACGCGGGCGAGCAGGCGATCACCGACCGGATGGCCCAATGTATCGTTCACCGCCTTGAACCGGTCGAGGTCGATCATCATGAAACCGCAGCGGCTGTTCCACTTGTCGGAATCCAGTTGCGCCTGGCCAAGAGCTTCGGTCAGGTGCAATCGGTTGGGTAGGCTGGTCAGCGTATCAAAGCGCGCCATGTGAGAGATTTTGTCAGCAGATTCGCGCTGGATAGTGACATCGGATCCAACGCCGCGAAAGCCATGGAAAATGCCGTTATCATCTATTTTGGGAGAAGCGGAAAGCTCCCACCAGTGGTTCTGGTCGTTGATCAGGACGGGAACCACCATGTTGCTGAAACTGTCGCGGCGCTTCAGCTTTTCCGCAAGTTTGTGCAGGGCGGGCGGGAAGTCCCCCGAATCCCATGACTGTCCGGCAACCAGTTGCAGGAAGGGCTTGCCCTCAATTTCTTCCGGTGTCTTTCCCACAGCATGGGCAAAGCGAGGAGAGACATGGGTCAACAGTCTGGACGTGTCTGTCTGCCATAGCCAGTCGGCGCCGGTATCTTCAAACTCGCGCAGCAAAAGGCTCACCACCTCTTTCTTCTCGTTCAAATTCGCTTCGGCAATTTTGCGGTTTATGAACGAACGCCCATTCGTCAAACAGGAAGCGATGAGCAGAAAGGCGAGGGAAATGGCTGCCCACGCCATTTTATATTCGCCAAAAGCATACCATGCATAGGTCGCGGTAAGTCCGGTAATGGCAATGAATGTAATGCTGGCAAGCGGAACAGCGGATAGCAATATCGCGGCCCCGACCATCAGGCATAATACCAGCGACCATATACTGACCATAGTGATCAGTCCGCCGGACGGTCCTAGAAACAATATCGCCACGGACCACAGCAATCCTGCTGATATCGAAGGCACAAGAACCTGGAAATTATCTTTGCGAGAGAGGGTCTTGCGTTCCCAAAGCGCATCTTTGCGGGCTTTGAAATAGAAAAAGATATAGGAGGCCCATAGTGCGAGCGCCCAGGCGCCCAGCAGCCATCCGTTGACCAGGCTGACAGAGGACTGGACCGCAATGAGGACGCAGATACTGGCCCCGAACATCCGGAAGAAACCGTGCTCATATACGCCTTCATACTGAAACACGCGAATGCGGCCCCAGTCGATGCCTTCGGGATCACCTATCCCCAAGAGGACTCTTAAAGGGATTTCTTGCGGTAATCCGGACGATGATGACAGTTTTTCTTCCACGTCCCCCTACCTACGGGGGAAGTGTTAGCGAATGGTAATCATTCGTACATATTTGTAACTTGCGGTAAAGACGTTCTAAGCGTTGACCGGTCCGTTTTTACGCAGCCACATCATAAGGACGAATATCGCCCGAAAGATAGAGGTTGCGCGCCTTTGCCCGGCTTAGCTTACCGGAGCTGGTGCGCGGCAATGTCCGCGGCGGAACCAGTTCGATAACGCAGTTCATGCCGGTAATCGCACGGACCTTTTCACGGATCTCGTCACGCAGTCGCAGCCGTTCAATCTCATCGGATGTCCGGCACTGGACCAGCACCGCTGGTGTTTCGTCGCCGCCCGGCGTTGTGATCGAGAACGCGGCAATATCGCCGGCCTTGAATCCGGGCAATTGCTCGACAGCCCATTCAATATCCTGCGGCCAGTGGTTCTTGCCGTTGATGATGATCATATCCTTGGCACGGCCAACGATATAAAGATAACCGCCAGACAAATAGCCCATGTCGCCGGTATCGAGCCAGCCGTCCACCAGACATTCGTCGGTGGCTTCCTGATCCCGGTAATAGCCTTCCATGACGGACGGGCTTTTCATCCAGACTTTGCCAACGGCTTTTTCCGGCAACTTGCTGCCATTTTCTTCGCGGATTTCCAGAAGGGTGTCACGCACAGGCTTGCCGCAATTCACAATCGCGCGATAGCGTTTGGGACGGCTGCCATCGGCTTGTTTCTCACCAGCGAGTTCGGTTTCCTCGACCAGTTCGACTTCCATGCCTTCACCCGGAGGCATGATGGTCACCGCCAAGGTTGCTTCGGCAAGGCCATAGCTGGGCAGAAATGCCTTGGCATCGAATTTTGCGGCGGCAAAAGCATCGGTAAAGCGTTGCATGACATCGGGACGGATCATATCCGCGCCATTTCCGGCAATACGCCAGCGCGACAGGTCAAACCGTTCCGCGACATTGCTCTGGCTACCGATACGGCGGGCGCAAATCTCGTAACCAAAGGTCGGAGAGAAGCTGCACGATGTGCCGGGGTTGCGGGAAATCAGGTCGAGCCAGGACAAGGGACGACGAGCAAAATCGGCGGTTTTCAGATAATCGGTCGATACCTGGTTACAGACCATCGAAATGAAACAGCCAACCAGCCCCATGTCATGATAAAAGGGCAGCCATGAAATACAGCGGTCGCCCTGATTGACGTTCATGCCATGGGAATGTGATCCCACATTATGGAGGAGTGCCTTGTGCGACACGGCAACGCCATGCGGGAAGCGGGTCGAACCGCTGGAATATTGCAAATAGGCAATGTCGCTGCTTTTGGCTTGCGGCAATTCACAATCGGGAACTTCGCGCTCGGCAAATTTATCCCAGCCGAATACCGGAACCTTGCGCGCCTCTCCGGCAGCAGCGGCCAGGTCTTCAATCTCGTCGGGATAGAGCATGATGGCGGGATCACAGCTTCCAAGCTGAACCCCGATCTGCTCGATATAGCTTTCCTTGCCGCCAAATGATGTGGGCAGTGGCAGCGGCACCGGCCATGCACCGGCATAGATCACGCCAAAGAACAGCGCACAAAATTGCGGCTCTGTATCGGCGATAAGGGCGACGCGGTCGCCCGGCTTTATACCAAAACCAATCAGGCGGCGCGCGGCATCCAGCGCGTCTGCCTGTAGCTCTTTAAATGGATAAACGCGCACCAGCGAAGCACGGGCATCGTAAAAGTTAAAGCCTCTATTACCCTGTGCGGCGTAATCAAGCGCCTCGCCAACAGTATCAAAATCAGCGAAACGACGTGGAAGGTCGTCTGCGGTTGGGGTCGGTGTCAGCTTCGTCATACAAAATCCATTTTCCAGAAGGTCCAGCCTTCCTACAAATTTTCATTTCCCAAGATAATCAGCCGGAAACTACCCAGATTTTACAGATAAATCGCGACCATTATCAAGAACAAGCCCTATTGGTCCCAAGTGACGTTTAAATTTCGGCTCGACTGTGGCACAAAAAGGGCACTGGTTCTTTATGAGAGATGAAGCGTTGAAAAATAGCGGTAAACCGTTGGATCAAAATGGGTTGCAGGAACTCGCTTTACGCTATGTCAGCCGATATGCAACAACGCGGCACAAATTAAAGTCCTATCTTTTCCGCAAATTACGCGAGCGCAGCTGGTCCGAAGAAGGGCCCGATGCACAGGATCAATCCGTCGATCAGATAGTGGACGCGCTTGTCGAACGCTTTGTCGAACTGGGTTATATTGACGATGCCCTGTTTGCAAAAAACCAGGCAAACGCCCTGATCAATCGCGGCTATGGCAAAAGACGGGTGGCCCAGGCGCTTTATCAGGCAGGAATAAAAGAGGGGGACGACCATCAGGCGCTGGACCTTAGCGATGCGAAGCGATGGGATGCGGCGCGAACCTATGCGCGCAAGAAATCCATCGGTCCCTTTGCTTCTCAGCCCGCCGATCAGGACAAATGCCGCAAACAATTACAGGCTTTTTTAAGGGCTGGGCACGCCTTTGATATAGCTTCCCGCTTTGTTTTTGCGAAACCGGGCGAAGAAGTTGAAGAAGAAATTTAGAACAACAAGATCTGCGCAAATAGCCGGTAACAACAAGAATCGCCAGTTACCAATAAATCTGCTATAGTATTTTTGTCCGATTCTTTTGGCTAAGCCATTCCAAAGTTTAGACCAAAAACAGGAGAGTGTGTTCGGAGATTTGATGTGGCAAGCGTGTATGAAGAACCCGTATTAACCCCCGTTTTAACAGAGGGTGCTCCGGCGAACGACTATGACGGTTGTCCCAGCGATGATTCCCCGAACAGCAGTAAATCAGAAAAGCACCAGGGCGCACGCGTTTTACAAGCCACAGGCCATGTAAAATGGTTCGATTCGCATCGTGGCTTCGGATTTATCATTCCGGACACGGACCATGACCATGATGATCATGATATATTGGTCCACTGGACAGTGCTGGAGCCGCTTAATCGCCGGGACTTGCCGGAAATGGCGCGGGTAACGTGCGAATATGTGGATGCGGCCAAAGGCTTGCAGGCAACCAGAATCCTGGAAATCGATGAATCTCTCTGCGCTAAACCTATCCCCCGGCCTGCGGTTGAAGCGAAGCATCCACCCATGCAGGTAGTGGACGACGATTCTGCCTTTGTCGAAGCAGAGGTGAAATGGTTTAACCGGACCAAAGGCTATGGGTTCCTGGTCGTTGATGGCGTTGATGGCGATATTTTTGTGCACATGGAAACGCTTCGCAATGCCGGTATTGCTGAAATTATGCCCGGCGAAAATATGCTCGCGCGGATTGATACTGGTGATCGCGGTTATATGGCGGTACAGGTTTGCACCTCGCAACTTTCCAGATAACGGACTGAATTCATGACCGGATTTTCCAGACAGGCGTTACTGCCAGTGTTGTTCCTTTCTTGCATCGGTATAACAGGCTGCAATGCGCAGGCCGGTGATACCGCAAACCAGCAGCCGCAAGTGGCTGAGGCCAGCAACATATCGGAGGCTGGTTTGAAACTGATCCCGCTCAGCATTTCTTCCGCCGATTCTTCCACCGCAAAGCAGCATGATTTCACGGTGGAAGTCGCCGGGACCAGAGAGGAACAGGCGCAAGGTCTGATGTTCCGCAAGGAACTGGCACCCGACAAGGGGATGTTATTTCCTTTTGCCGAGAGCCGGAGGGCCAATTTCTGGATGAAGAATACGATCATTCCCCTCGACATCATCTTCATCCGCGCTGACGGCTCGATCGAATCCATTGCCGCCAACACGACACCCTATTCTCTGGACGGGGTTGAATCCGGCGAACCGGTTACGGCAGTGCTGGAATTGGCAGGTGGACGAGCGGCTGAACTGGGAATCGAGCCGGGCGACATCGTGAAGTGGTCGCAATAAAAGCGCATAAGGGCGCTTGGCGGTGTTTCCGGAGCATTTTTTAATTGCGAACCCCCCTCTCGTAGGGCTAAGCGGTCGGGCATGGGAATATTAGGCAAAATTTTCACATGGTGGGATGGTGCGACCATCGGAACCCATTTGTTCAGCGCGCGCAAAGGCAAGTCCGTTGGCGAGGATATTTTTGGCAATAAATATTATGCCTCGAAAAATCCTGCCAAAGAGGGCGACAAGCGCTGGGTCATTTATTCCGGCTCCAATGACGCAAGCCGCGTGCCGCCGGAATGGCATGGCTGGCTCCACAAGAATTTCGATGAAATCCCCGAAAGCCATTTGCCGCAACCGCGCATCTGGGAAAAAGAGCCTACGGGCAATCTGACCGGCACGGCGAAAGCCTATCGTCCTGCGGGCGCGCTGGAATCAGGTGGTGTCAGAGCACCGGCTACCGGCGACTATGAAGCATGGAATCCGGCCGAGGTTGAATGATAGTCGGATGACTTCTGGCCACGGCCCTTCTGCGTTCGATAAAAACCGCTTTTTGCAGATATTTGCGGGCATATTCCTGTTATCCGGAACGCTGACCGGCTGCGGCCTGTTTGGCGGCGACGCGGGTGAGGAAAATACCGGTCAGCCTGCGGAAAAAGCCGACCTGAAAGCTGTTGATGACGAAGAGCTGGTCGTGCCGGTAGGGGACCAGATCGGCACCCCGATGGCAGAGCGTGTCGCAACACTGGGATTTCTGAACAAACGCAATGGCCAGACCCGCGATCTGGAACTGAAACCGGGCCAGTCGGTTCAGGTGGGCCGCGCGATTGTCCGTTTGCGCGCCTGTGAACGCACCGCTCCATGGGAACTGAACCCCGAACAGGGTGCCTTCGTGCAGCTTCTGGTCAATGACCGGCCTCCCACCCGACGGGGCGAGGACAAATGGGTGAAAGTTTTCTCCGGCTGGCTGTTCCGCGAATCTCCTTCACTCAACGTGGTGGAGCATCCGATTTACGATGTCTGGGTCAAAAGCTGTGAAATGAGCTTCCCCGGCGAAGCAGAAGCACCGGAAGGTGTTGACGCGACCGAGCCGCGCTCATCCTCTTCCAATCTGGGCAATAATCCGTCCAGCGCCGAAAATGAAGGCGGGGAAACCAGCGGGACCGCTGGATCGGGAACTGTAGAGCCCGTGCCGACAACGCCGCGCGTAGCTCCTGTACCAACTTCGCCGCCCGCTGTACGTCCGGTTCCGGAAACGGCTCCACGGGCCGCACCGGAAGCAGTCGAAACGCTTGATGATCTGATCTCCGCAAATACCGGTGAATAAGGCATCTGTGCAGCACGCAGCCTTTTGATATATTCTTCCTGACTGATTTCAATCGCGCCCAGTGATGCCAGATGATCGGTCATGAACTGGCAGTCGAGCAACTTGTAACCCCCCACAATCAGACGCGCGACCAACCAGGCGAGAGCGACTTTTGATGCATCACTGGCGCGGGAGAACATGCTTTCCCCGCAAAACGCCCCGCCGATTTCCAGCCCGTATAATCCGCCGACCAGCGTCTTGTGGCCTTCGTCGTCCATCGTCCAGCATTCTATGCTATGGGCATGGCCCTGTTCATGAAGAGCGCAGAATGCCTCCTCGATTTCCGCGTTAATCCATGTTTCCTGCCGGTCGGATGCCGATTCGGCGCAAATGGCAATCACGTCGGCAAATGCCGTGTCTGCTGTGACCAGGAACCGGTCGGAGCGGATAGTCTTGCGGAGCGAGCGCGACATGTGAAATCCGTCCAGCGGCAGCACAGCACGGGTTTTCGGCTCTACCCAGAAAGTCTCCGGGTCATCGCGCGCATCGGACATGGGAAAGATGCCGGACGCATAGGCCTTTAGCAGCAGGTCAAGATTGATCGTCATTAATGCGTCTGTTCAACCTGTTTGAGCAGGGTCTTCGCTTCATCAGCAATGCGCCTTGCCACGGCATGATACTGGTCGGCAAAACCGGCTCCGCTGCGCCATGCTATAGCGATGCTGCGCGACGCATTCCACCCCTCGATATCCAGCACGGCCACATCGGCCCCGTGCGTGATTTCCGAGCGGATATAAAGCGCGGGCAATATGCCAAGCCCCAGACCGGAAGCGGCCATCTGGCGCACAGAGTCCAGGCTGGTCCCCTCATAATCCTGAAGCAGGTGCATGCGGTGCAAACGGCATTGTTCGGCGACATTGCGGTGCAAATGATGCCGCCTGTCCAGACTCAGCACCGGCGCGTCATACAATTCCGTCTTGTCGATATTCTTTCGTCCGGCAAGCGGGTGATCTGGTGATGCAATCAGCATCAATGGCTCGCGGAACAGCGGCTCGATAGTCAGATTCTCACCCTCGATCGGGAGCGGTCCCAGCAACATGTCGATCGAGCCCTTGACCAGTTCCATCGCTTGCAGATCGGGAATACCCTCCCGCATGTAAAAGCGCAGATCAGGCCGCTCGCGGTGCAAGGCGGCAATAACCGGAGGCATGAGATAGGGCCCAAGCGTTGGTGACACACCGAAGCGCAATGTCCCGGCAAGATTGT
>JADMKQ010000196.1 GCA_015478735.1 Sphingorhabdus sp.
AAAACAATAAACTAGGCCCCAATTTTGATTCAATCAAAATTGAACGGGGTCTAGGCGACCGTCGGTTCCACATGGGCCACCGTCCGGCTGCGGCGGGTGGCGATGATACATCCGGCAACAATCAGCGCCGCTCCTGCAACAGTCGGTAGGGTTACGGGCTCGCGAAAGAATATCCAGCCGAATATCGATGCCCAAAGGAAGGCGCTATATTCCAGATTGATCAGAACCTGCGCCTCGGCACGAGCATATCCCCATGCAAAGAACATTCCGGAAATAATCGACAAAATCGCCGCACCAAATAATAAAGGGGCATATTCCACATCCGGGGCTACAGCGAAAAACGGAGCGACGAGCGCATAGCTGACGCCCACGACAAGATTCTGGAAAAAACTGATCTCGATCGGCCCCGCGAGCAGCGCCTGGCTGCGTTGAATCACCAGATTTCCCGCATAGAGCAGCGCCGACAGTAAAACCGCGCCGAAACCAAGCAGTTCGTCCGTGCTATATTCCCCGCTCATCTTGCCCCAGCCGATGATGACGACCCCGGCCAGACCCAGAATAGACGCGACAATCGCATTGCGATGAATCGTCTCACCCAGAAAAACAGCGGCCATATAGAGCGCAATGATCGGCGCGATGAACGTCAGCGCCACGGCCTCGGCAAGGGGCACCCGCACCAATGCCCAGAAAAACAGGAACGCCATGAAGACGGTGATGATTCCGCGCTGGATATGGATTTTTAGCGTGTGCGGCGACGGCATTCTGGGGCGACGGGCAAAGAATAGCGCGCCCACCAGGACAATGGATATCAACCCCCGCCAGAACATCGCATTATAAGCGCCCAGCGAAATGCTGAGGCTTTTCATCATCACATCCATCAGGCAGAAAAAGACCAGACCCGTCAGCACCGAACCTATGGGCAGGATTGGCGCGCTATCGCTGGTATTTTTCGGATCGGAACCCGGTGATGCCATCGCAAAATCCGTTAGCCCAAGGCTTGCCCAAGGCACTAAGAGGTCGATAATCGTGCTTCGACAGGCGTAGCACTACGCAAAATGTTAGACCGGATTTATGCCCGGTTAAAGCCCCGTGTTAAAGCCCCATCTGGCGCACGGCGAGGTCGCGCATGATTTCCTCTGACCCGCCGCCAATGGCCATGACTTTTACCTCTCGGTAGAAACGCTCCACGACATTGCCACGCAAATAGCCTGCACCGCCCAGAATCTGCATCGCTTCACTGGCGCAATATTCCAGATTCTTGGTCGTCGTGAATTTGGCTTTGCAAATCTGCTCCACCGGCATTCTGCCTTCACTGCCGAGCCAGCACAGCTTGTCCAGCCACGCTTCGGTCGTATCCACGCGCGCCGACATTTCAGCGATTTTGTGACGGATCACCTGATGTTTGATCAGCGGCTTGCCAAAGGTTTCGCGCTGCTGCGCATATTTGATCGATTCTTCGAGCAATACCCGCATCATGCCAAGGCTCTGGGCGACCATGCCCAGCCGCTCATGGTTGAAATTGTGCATGATCTGGATGAAGCCTCGGCCTTCGTCGCCCAGCATATTTTCTGCCGGAACCCGCACATCATCGAAATAAAGCGTCGCCTGATCCGATGCCCACCAGCCCATTTTCCGCTCGATCTCGGTGCGAGAGAAGCCCTCCATGCCCGCTTCGACCAGAAACAGGGAAATGCCTTCCAGCCCTTCGCCGCCGGTTCGCGCACCGATGACGAAATAGTCCGCCGTCATCCCGCCTGTGATAAAGGTTTTGGAGCCGTTAATGACCCAGTGATTGCCATCTTTTCTGGCTGTCGTTTTCATATTGGCGACATCGGATCCGCCGCCCGGCTCGGTAATGCCGAGGCTTGAGCCCTTTATGCCCAGCACGATATCTTTCAGAATCCGGTCTTTAATATCTTCCGAGGCCAGCTTTTGAATCGGACCAATCGAAATGCTGCGACCGCCGAGCGCCGCTATCGTACCGCCATTATGCCCCCGTGCGGATTCTTCCGCCCATGCCGCGCGCATGAACGTGTCGTCAAAGCCCAGCCCGCCATATTTCTCGGCAACGCCAAAGCCCCATATTCCGAGCGCCCCGACCTTTTGATGCAATTCCCACGGGATCTTGCCCGCTTCATCCCATTCATCAGCATAGGGTTGAAACTCGGCTTCGATGAATCGGCGGCTCATGTCCCGGAACTGTTGCCGTTCTTCGGTATCGGAGGGGTGACGCATATCGCAAATCCTCTTATTGGCTCTTTTGCCGTGACAAAAAGGGACCGGATCACCAGCCCCTTTTTGCTAATCTTATATGATTATGGCTTTTCCCTAGAATTTACCTCTAAGCGTCAGACCATACATGCGTGGTTCCTGGACGAATGCCGAACGTGAACCCGAACGCAGCACGGTGTTAAAGGTTACGCCGCGCGTGACTTCGTTGGTCAGGTTGGTCACCCAGGCTTCAATACCCCATGCGCCGTTGATTTCACCGATACCGGCACGCATGTTAATCTTGATATTGCCATCCTGAACATCGAACGGGATCAGATCGGCAGCATCAATCGCAGCCTGAAGACTTCCTCCATTCGCAGCAATCGCAGCAGCGTCAGGAACAATGATAGCCTGTGTGGAAGTCCGGCGATCGCTTTCCATACGGACCTGGCCATTGATGAAGAAGTTCAGGCTATTGCCGATATCCCGGTCATAGGTTGCGCCCATGATACCCACCCATTTCGGAGCATTGGTCAGCGAATGGCCACAAAGACTAGCCACCTGGTCAACATCTATCTGTGATCCGGCACAATCGTTCGGATAGCGCGCATCGGTATAGGTCAGCCCGCCGTTGATCGTGAAATTGTTGCTTGGCCGGATGACCGTTTCAATTTCAACACCGGTTGTTTTGGCGCTCGGCACGTTAAACGTCTCGAACTGCGCGCCGGTAAATTCCAGAACCTGGAAATTGGTAAACTCCTCATGGAAACCCGCCACGTTGAGCGTCACCGCATTGTCGAGGAATTTCGCTTTCAGGCCGACTTCATAGGCATCGACTTCTTCCGAAGCAAAGCGCGGATCTCCGCCGCCTGCTGCGGCCGTAACGTCAAGGTTGAAGCCGCCGGATTTATAGCCATGGGTGAAGCTACCATAAACTGTGACCGGTTCCGCAAACTCATAGGTTACTTTACCGGTGTAGATCAGCTCTTCATCTTTAAACGTGTCGTCGAACAGACGCGGCAACGGGAAAGGATTTGCATCTGTTCCAACCGCTGGCGCGGTGAACGGGAAACAGCCCAGCACGAACACGGTATTCGCCAAAGCTGCCGGAACAGTACCCGCGCCAATATTGCCCAAAACTGCCGGACAGAGATTATTGTTAATCGACGTCTGCGTAAACGAGCCATCTTTCGATTCATCCGAATAACGCAAACCGACCGTCAGTTTCAGCCCTTGGGCAACCTCCAGTGTGTTATGCGTAAAAATCGACCAGCTCTTGCTGTTTTGCTCATAGATATTGGTCGATCGCACAGATGCGGGATTAACCCCCGTCAGGTTTTGCAGCGGTGTCGCACCCAAAAATATTGGGCTCGCCGGATTCAAACTTGCTCCGCCGGTCCCGCCAGCAAGCAACGCGCCCGCAAGACGGTCATAATCCGCTCCCAAGCCGGCATTGACAACCTGGGTAATATCTTCGGTGGAATAATAACCACCGACCATCCAGTTCAGCGCACCACCCAATGCCTCACCTTGCACGCGCAATTCGTGAGTCATCGTGTCGATGTCTGTTGCGCCACCGGGTAGAATATTGAAAAGGTCCAGGCCGGAGAAAGTCGCATCATAGGAGTCTGTTGACCGATATTCGCGATAAGAACCGATATAGATCAGGTCCATATTGTCGTTAAGCGGCACTTCAATCTCGCCGGTCAGTCCCCACTGATCAATGGCGGGATCAGCCATTTGATTCGATGTAGCGATGCGATTATCAAGGGCGCGCTGTGCCGTTACCGTGTCGAAAGGGTTCACCGCAACATCCGGAGCGGACATACCGCCCCGTATCCCCAATCCAACCGCCTGGAATAATCCTGCCGTTTCAACCGGCGATTTCAGCAATTCAACCGGGGCACAGCAGCTTGCCGTGCTCTCGGAATAGTCGGCAATCAACCGCGCGCTGATCCCGCCATCGCTTTCATAACCCAATTGACCGCGAACAAGATACTGGTCGGTTTCATTGGACTTGCCCAATTCGTTACCATCACGGTCAAGCACCTGAACATAGCCGTCGCGTTTCCGGTAAGCGCCGGTCACACGCAGCGCCAGTGTATCCTGAACAATCGGCACGTTAACTGCGCCCTGAACGCTCATATGGTCATAATTGCCATAGGTCGCATTTACAAAGCCGCCAAACTCGTTGAGGTCAGGACGTTTGTTGGTGATATTCAGCGCACCTGCCGACGTGTTGCGGCCAAATAACGTACCTTGCGGGCCGCGAAGGACTTCAACCCGTTCCACGTCCACAAACTCGCCAAGCGCAACGCCGGGGCGCGACTGGTAAGCACCGTCAATGAAAATGCCGACGGCTGATTCAAAACCGATATTATTCGATGTTGTGCCGATGCCGCGAATACGCAGCACGACAGTTCCCGACGCGGTTTGCGCGTTTGAGGTAGAAAAGCTTGATGAAACGCTGCCAATATTCTGCACATTGACGACGCCCTGTTGTTCCAGCTGGACCGGGCTAACCGCGGTCACGGCAACCGGAATATCCTGCACGTCTTCTGCACGGCGCGTAGCGGTCACGATGATGATATTGTCATCAGCCTCCACTGCCCCGGTATCTTGTGCATAAGCAGGAACAGTCAGGGCGCTGCTGCACAGTGCCGTCAGTAAAACGCGATTCAAGCTCTTCATAAAATTTCTCTCCTGTAAAATTACCGCCGTCCGTCATTTGTCCTGTGGTTGGGGAGGGAACATGATCTCTAATAGCGGTTTCTCTTTATACGTCCCTTAATCGCTTGATTAAATCAACCCCCTATTGACATTGATATTAATAATCTTTCCGCTTGGGTCAGGACGTTGCATAAAAGATACAGTGTTAAGTCCGGTATTTCTCTCGGGTTGATCTTTTCGGGATGAAGGGGTCAAAAATCCTGCTTGGCGGAAAATGCCGCTGCCGCTAAGAGGCCGGAACAGTTTATAGGCTAAAACAGTAAATAGGACCGCACATGCCCCAACTCATCCTTCTTCGTCACGGCCAGTCGCAATGGAATCTGGAAAATCGTTTCACGGGATGGTGGGACGTGGATGTCACGGAAAAAGGCATAGAAGAAGCCAAAGCCGCCGGGCGCCTGATGAAAGAAAAAGGTATAGTCGCGGACCTGTGCTTCACCAGCCTGCAAACCCGTGCGATCAAAACGCTTAATCTGGCTCTGGAAGAAATGGGCCGGCTGTGGTTGCCGGTCGAGAAGAATTACCGGCTGAACGAGCGTCATTATGGTGGACTGACCGGCCTTGATAAACAGGAAACCCGCGAAAAGCATGGCGAGGAACAGGTGCATATCTGGCGCCGCAGCTTTGACACGCCGCCGCCGCCAATGGCCGCCGACAGCCCGTATCAAATGTCATCGGACCCGCGCTATGCCGGGATTGAAGTGCCCGCGACCGAAAGCCTGAAAGACACCATCGCGCGCGTGCTTCCCTATTGGAAAACACGCATCGCACCCGAACTGAAATCCGGCAAACGCGTCCTGATCTCCGCCCACGGCAACAGCCTGCGCGCTCTGGTCAAACATCTGTCGGGTATTTCGGACGACGAAATTACCGGCCTGGAAATCCCGACCGGTCAGCCTATTATCTATGATCTGGACGATGACCTGAAGGAAATTGAGCGCTACTATCTGTCGGAACGGTAGAGGCGGGGGAGCTTAGGCCTTTAGTCTAAGCTCGCTTCTTCGACTGATACATCGCTTCATCGGCGCGTGACATTAATGTGTCCGCTGTGTCGGCCGGTCCGACAAAGCTGTAGCCGATAGCGGCTCCGCAATTCAGGATCTGGCCGTTGGATACTGGCTGCGATGCTTCGATCAGTTCGATCAGGGACAGGATTTTGCGCTCCACCCGGTCTGCGTCCAGATTGTCGAGGAGCAGGGCAAATTCATCGCCGCCTATGCGTGCGACCATATCGCTGGCGCGGATATTATCCTGCAGCAACTTAGCCATATGGACCAGCATCGCATCCCCCGCGCCGTGGCCATAAGTATCGTTAATGGCTTTCAGGTCATCTACGTCGAGGAATAGCAGCGCCGTGATATCGCCATAGCGCTTGCAACGGACAATCCGCTTTTCCAGACATTCAATAAAATAACGACGATTGGGAAGACCCGTCAACACATCATAGTTGGCGCGCAACTCCATATCGGCCAGTTCGTCTTTTAACTTCATGTTTTCTGATTGAAGCGAATTACAATTCACGCACGACTGGCTGGCTTGATGTTCTCCATTGGCCAATAGTTTACCCCCTGAAGTAATAGCATTCGTACAGCTATTAATATTTTCTTGCCCTTTAGTTTGACCAAAGCGGCATAGTCAAGGAATGAGAGGGGTTTAAGGGCCCAGAGTCCCTTATTGTAAAATGTCACCGATTGTAAAAGCGCCTTGCCAAGTCCGGAACTATAGTGCGCACCATAGTCCTCTGCCAAAAAGCACGGACAGCATCATTGGTGCATTGCGTGGCCGACATTTCATGTCTAAACGGTTTTGCTTCCGTTCCTCTATTCAGGTGCAAGAATGACCGAAGCCACCCCGCAAGCTACTCCCCAAACCGAACCATTGGTCGGCATCATCATGGGTAGCCAGTCGGATTGGGGCACGATGAGCCTTGCCGCCGAAATACTGGAGCAACTTGGCGTCGCGCACGAGGTGAAAATTATCTCGGCACACAGGACACCGGACCGGCTTTATGATTACGCTAAGTCAGCGGTATCGCGGAAATTAAAAATCATCATCGCGGGAGCAGGTGGAGCCGCTCATTTGCCCGGTATGGCGGCATCCATGACGCGTGTGCCAGTGCTGGGCGTGCCGATCCAGTCGCGCGCGCTCAATGGAATCGATAGCCTGCTCTCTATCGCGCAGATGCCGGGGGGCGTGCCGGTCGGCACTATGGCGATAGGCGATGCGGGGGCAAAGAACGCGGCTCTGCTGGCGGCGGCTATATTGGCCAATGAGGATGATGCCCTTGCCGCCCGTCTGGACGCCTGGCGCGCGGAGCAAAGTGCGGCTGTTGCCGATCAGCCTGAATAGTTGCAGCGATGACTCCACTCTCTCCAGGTTCCACCATCGGCATATTGGGCGGCGGACAATTAGGCCGCATGCTCGCCATCGCTGCGGCACAGCTTGGCTATCGCTGCCATATCTATTCGTCAGACAAAAACAGCATCGCCGCCGAAGTCGCAGCGCAGTTCACCTGCGCGGCGGATGAGGATATTGAATCGCTTAGCGCTTTTGCCGATGCCTGCGATGTGATCACCTATGAATTCGAGAATGTCCCCGTAGGTCCTCTTGCTGCAATTTCCGGAAAAGCACCGCTTTACCCGCCGGCTTCCGCTTTGGATGTTGCCCAGAACCGGGTTGCCGAGAAAGAATTTGCCCGGTCAAATGGCGGCACAACAGCACCCTTTGCCAAGGTCACCGATCGCGAAACTCTGGACAGCGCCATTGAACAGGTCGGCCTTCCTGCGATTCTGAAAACCATCCGCATGGGCTATGATGGCAAGGGTCAGGCGCGGATAAGGGCAGGGGATGATCCGGCAATCCATTGGGATAGCGTCGCGCATCAACCTTGCGTTGCAGAGGGTTTCGTTACCTTTTCGCACGAGTTTTCCGTGATACTGGTGCGCAGTCAGGATGGTGAGGTTCGCTATTGGGACACACCGCATAATATTCATGCAGAAGGGATATTAGCAAAATCCCTGATCCCCGCTCCCGCCGAAATTATTGCACAAGAGGAAGCCGCCCGCGCTCTGGCGGCCAAAATGGCGGATGCGCTGGATTATGTCGGGGTGCTGACATCAGAGTTTTTCGCCACAGCCGACGGGCCGGTGTTTAACGAAATGGCCCCGCGCGTTCACAATAGCGGCCACTGGACAATTGAAGGCGCCATCACCAGCCAGTTTGAAAACCATATCCGCGCGATATGCGGATTGCCGCTGGGCGAGACCGGCAGGGCGGCTGACAAGGTTGAAATGACCAACATCATCGGCGGAACAGCGGATGAATGGCAGGCGGTATTACAAGACCCGGCAAGCCATCTTCACCTTTATGGCAAGAGCGAAAGCAGGCGGGGGCGGAAAATGGGTCATGTCACGAAATTATTTTTCTGATTTGCACATGATTTGATCTGGGCTAGGCGCGATTCATGAATCATCCGAAAATCATTCTGGTAGTGGCGCGCTCCGATAATGGAGTGATTGGAGACAATGGTGACATTCCGTGGCATTTGCCAGCGGACCTGCGCCATTTCAAATCCCTGACGCAGGGCAAGCCGATGATCATGGGTCGCAAGACCTTTGACAGCTTGCCGGGCGTGCTGCCGGGGCGGCGGCACATTGTGATGACCCGCGACACGGAGTGGGAAGCCGAAGGTGCCGAGGTGGCGGGTAGCGTTGAGGAAGCGCTGAAAATCGCCAATGCGCCGCAGATTGCCGTCATTGGCGGCGCTGAAATTTACCGGCTATTCCTCTCCAGAGCCGACCGGATTTCCCTCACCGAAGTCCATGTCGAGGTCGAGGGTGACACCGTTCTGGAAGATCTGGACCCCGGAAGCTGGCAAGAGATCGAGCGCGAGGCTCATGAGCCGAAGGACGGCAAACCGGGCTATTCTTTCGTGATGCTGCAAAGGAAAGCTGGATGAAAAAATTTTTGGTCTCTTTGCTGATTCTTGTCATCATAGCGGCCATTGGTTTTTTCATTTTCGCCCCGACAATATTCGAGAAGCAGACGAATAAAATTGATGGCATGCCCTTGCCGGAAATCACCGCCGAAGCGCAAAAATTGCATGACAGCCTGATAATTGTCGACCTCCATAGCGATACATTATTGTGGAAGCGCAAGATTACCGACAGCGTGGATTACGGCCATGTCGACCTAAAACGTATGCAGGAAGGCAATGTCGGTCTGCAAATATTCTCCAGCGTCACCAAAACGCCGCGCGGCCAGAATTATGACAGCAACAGCGCCGAGACCGACAATATCACCATGCTTGCCGTAGCGCAGTTACAGCCGGTCCCAACCTGGACCTCGCTTATGAAAAGGCAGCTCTGGCATGCCGAAAAACTGGACCGCGCGGTGACCGCTTCCAAAGGCGCGATGACTCTGGTCAACTCTGCCAGCGATGTGACCGGACTTTCCAGGCAACGCTCCCAAGATAACAAACCGATTGGCGTGCTTTTCTCTGCCGAGGGTCTGCAAACACTGGAAGGCAAGCGCAAGAATCTCGATACGCTGTATGATGCGGGGATGCGTATGGCGGGCCTTGTCCATTTCTTTGACAACGAGCTTGCCGGTTCGATGCACGGGGAAGAAAAAGGCGGCCTCACCGATTTTGGCCGCCAGATTGTCCGCGATATGGAAGACAAGGGCATGATCGTCGATATTGCCCATAGCAGCCATGAAGCAGTTGCCGACATCCTGAAACTCGCTCGCCGTCCGGTGGTGTCCAGCCATGGCGGGGTGCAGGCCGTATGCGGTGTGAACCGCAACCTTACCGACGAAGAGATCAAGGGCGTTGCGGCGACCGGCGGAATCATTGGGCTGGGCTATTGGGACGGCGCGATGTGCGGCACCGACCCCAAAACTGTGGCAAAAGCGGTCAAACATGTCCGCGACCTCGTGGGCATCGAACATGCTGCACTGGGCAGCGATTTTGACGGAGCGGTGACCACCCGTTTCGATGTCAGCGGGATCGTCCATATCACGCAGGCATTGATGGAGGCCGGCTTTACCGAGGCGGAAATTCGCGCCGTGATGGGCGGCAATGCGATGCGGGTATTGCGGCAAGGGCTGACCCCATACAAGCAATTACCCAAACGAATTGTTGAACAAACAGCCGAAACTCGCCAATAGCGCAAAATCATGCGGTTGAATGGACAAAACAGAATCACGGACGAAATGCGCGGTGCGATCATTGCGCTGGGCAATTTTGATGGCTTTCACAAAGGGCATCAGGCCGTAGTGCAGGCCGCTATCGACTGGGCAAAGTCGGAAAACCGGCCCGTGATTGTCGCAACTTTTGACCCGCATCCCGTGCGCCATTTCAAGCCGGATACGCCGCCATTCCGCCTTACCACGCTCGACCAGCGCGAACGCCTGTTCACCGCTGCCGGGGCGGATGCGATGCTGGTATTCGAATTTGACGCGCAGCTTGCCGCGACCACGGCCGAGGATTTTGTTGAAAAGCTTCTCGTCGAGCGTTTTGGCGCTGCGGGCGTTGTCACAGGCGAGGATTTTACCTTTGGCAAAGGCCGCGCGGGCAATGTTGACGTGATGAAAGAGCTTGGCGCACCGCTGGGCCTTGCTACCGAAACGGTGAGCGCGGTCAATGATGACGGAGATGTCGTTTCTTCAAGCCGGATTCGCGGCGCGCTGGAAGAGGGGGACTGCGAAACCGCGGCCCGATTGCTGACTCGCCCCTTTGCTATCGAAGGCACGGTCATTCACGGCGACAAAAATGGCCGCGATCTGGGTTTTCCTACCGCCAATGTTGATATGGGCCATTATTTGCGGCCCAAATATGGCATTTACGCCGTCAAAGGCCGCTTGCCGGACGGACGGGTTGTGAATGGCGCGGCCAATCTGGGAATCCGGCCAAGTTTCGATCCGCCCAAGGAATTGCTGGAGCCCCATTTCTTTGATCTGGACGAAGATTTATACGGCCAGGTGATCGAGGTCGAGCTTCACCATTTCCTTCGCGGAGAAGAGAAATTTGACGATCTCGACGCCCTCATCGTGCAGATGGAGAAAGATTGCGAGCAGGCTCGTTTGCTCCTGACATGAAATGGAAAATCGGATGAAAAGCATGCTTGCGTCGCCGCGCTCCCTCGCCTAATCCCCGCCAGTCATGACCGATAAAACATCTGCCACAGAGCAAGACTATAAAGATACGGTTTTCCTGCCGAAAACCGACTTCCCGATGAAAGCCGGCCTTGCGAGCAAGGAACCGGCGATTCTGGAGCGCTGGCAAAAAATCGGGCTTTATGAAAAGTTGCGGGAAAGCCGGGCAGGGCGTGAAAAGTTCATTCTTCACGATGGCCCGCCTTATGCCAATGGCAATATCCATATCGGCCACAGCCTGAACAAGACGCTCAAGGATCTTGTTGTGCGGACACAGAGTCTGCTCGGCAAAGATGCGCCTTATGTGCCGGGATGGGATTGCCACGGCCTGCCGATCGAGTGGAAAATCGAGGAAGAATATCGCAAGAAAAAGCGCAACAAGGACGAAGTTCCGGCCAGCGAGTTTCGCGCCGAATGCCGCGAATATGCGGGAAAATGGGTGAATGTCCAGCGTGAGGAGTTCAAACGGCTCGGCATATTGGGCCAGTGGGACAAACCCTATCTGACCATGGATTATGACGCCGAAGCCGCGATTGTCGCGGAACTGCTGAAATTTGCGGAAGCAGGGCAGCTTTACCGCGGCGCGAAACCGGTCATGTGGTCGCCGGTCGAGAAAACGGCTCTGGCAGAGGCCGAAGTCGAATATGAAGATATTACCTCGACGCAGATTGATGTGGCGTTCGAGATTGTCGAAGCGCCCAATGCTCCGGAACTGGTTGGCGCACATGCGGTTATCTGGACGACAACGCCGTGGACGATTCCGGTTAATCAGGCGCTCGCTTATGGGGCGGATATTGAATATGCCCTAGTTACTATCCAAGGGTATGACGGCCCGGAATTCGGTGAACATGAGGG
>JADMKQ010000197.1 GCA_015478735.1 Sphingorhabdus sp.
ATTTGCGCTGCACACTGGCCGAAGCATCGAAAAAATAGCTGCTGTCATCGGCAAAAACATACCCCGCCTGTGCGTAAGTCTCCAGACTGGTTTGCGGCAGTAATTCCTCTGGCCCGGTTCCTCCAGCCACATAGATCGCTGTGCCGCGTTTGTTAAAGTCCCTTGCCCCCAAGCGTTTCTCCGCGAACAGGGATAAGGGTATTTTTGCAAAGGGCCGTGCGCTAAGGCCGATCGCAAGCTCCTCTTGTCCCGCCTCGGCAAGAGCGGCCGAAGCCCGGACAAAAGCCGACAAATGTTGCGGGGCAGTTCCGGTCAGACGGTAGGTCAGGATAGCTCCGGCCTGACTGCCGCCATATTGCCCGCCCGGCGATTGCAGCACGGGCAGCGTTGTTCCGGATGAGCCTGCACGGTTGGACTGGCGAGCGAATAGCCAGAAATAGCCGGATATCGGATTGGATGATGGCGCAGTTATCGCACCTGCAAGGCTTGATGAAACCTGATGCCGGGGCGCTGCTGGTGCTTCTTCTGTTGTGGTTTTTGCGCTGTTGTTGACAGGTAGTTGGGCTGCCGCAAACGTAGTGGCAAGCAGCGATGTCCTTGTTTTCGGATGAGGACTCCCCTGAACGCTCTTTTGAACGCTACCACGGTCTTGGGACAGCATAACAACTGGCAACGATATTCTCGATGGCTGGGAAGAAACAACGACCATCTCGACCTCTGCTGCTTCGACTGTGCCCAAATCCGACGCCGGAAAAATGGCTTCCCATATTATCCGGACCGAAATCCAGACAAAAGTCATGACGGAAAATGCCTTAAGCGGGGCACCTTTACTGATTTTCATGATGGTGATTATTCGCTTTTGAGTAGTGCGTTAACAGGTCTGAGGCGATGGACTTCGGCAATTTCCGGATGGAAATGCTCGGTTTTTTCCCAGCGTGGCGGAGCGCCCGATAATATCTTCAGATATTGGAAGATCGCTCGTCTGGCCGCCAGGATGTTGATTATATTGGCAATGAATGTTCGCGGGATTGACAGTATGGCTTCCGTCATCCCGTAGAGCGAAGAAACCAGATAGGCCCGCACTGCCGTTCGCCACAACAGGAACAGCGCATTGAAAGCCAGCATCACCTTTAACAATCCGGAAAGCGGAGCGGGTTGATAATATCCCGTCAAAGCAATCGCATAGAGAAACCCGGATAATATAATCGCAGCATAAGCCAGCGTCAGAACGAAGGCCGAAAAGCTGGCCTTGCGATCGCGAAGACGCATCCAGTTTTCACGCCAACAATGCTTCCAGCCGAGCCGGTCCCACCCCGACAAGGATATGCCGACCATCCAGCGGCTTTTCTGCCGTATCGCATCTTCAAACGTGTCGGGAAAAAACTCCTGCGTTGCGACCCATTGGCCCTTCTGGTCTTTCAGCCGGGCAAAAATCCCGCGTGCCTCGCCCGCGGTAAGGTTGAGGCCCAGTTCGTAATCCTCCGTCAAGCTGGCTGCATCAAAGGGATTGCCAGACTTGCGATTGGACAGTTCGCCCAGAGCATCGCGCCGGAACGCGCAACCGACACCGGCTGCGGGAATTGAGACACCCAGTGCTTCGCGCAAAACCATTTGCTTGCCGTGCAATTCTGCGAATTCGTCACCATAATGGCCGGCTATCCATGTCGATCGCGAAGCGCGGCGCGGAATGACCGGAATCTGCACCAATGATGCCCGGTCGATCAGATAATCGAACAGCTCCAGCGCCTGCGGATGAACCAGATCTTCCGCATCCTGCAAAATGACAGCCTTGAACTTCCTGCCCGCCGCTGCTTCGTCATGACACATGGCGCGCCATAGCCGGTTCAGACAATCTGCCTTGGACGTGGGACCGTCATGGTCGCACAAAACCATCCGGATATTTTTGAACCGGCTCGCCGCATCGGCAACAGCGGCGATAGTCGGGCCATCATTGGGATAGCAGCCGACGTAGATTCGGTAATTTTCATGGGTCCACTGGCTTTGGCAGCGCCGCAACATGCCGCCGATAACCGGCGCTTCCTGCCATGCGGGGACGAATATCGCCAGCGGCTGGCCATTTTCGGGTGGCGGCAATTGCTCCACCGCCATGCGATTAAAGCGGTTATATACGAACAGCTTGCGCTTGACGGAGAATATGATCCACATCCCGTCAAATATGACATCATCAATCGCGCCGATTATGAAACAGAAGCTGGCGAAAAAGAGCAATTCTTTTTGCATGAAATCGATAGACGGCAAAATATAATCATGCATTTAACTCTACGCCCCCCGCCGTAGCGATAATTTTCTACGGCGATCCCGCTTCCAGCCAGTATTTTGACCGGATAATCGAACAGCCCTTATCCTGAATGCCCCCGCGATAGGCGGTATTTCATAAAATATATCTTAATGTAAACGGTTGTAACATAATGAAAAGAGATAATTAAAAAACCTGTAATGGATGCTGGACTCAAGCAGCAGATCAGGCCATCTTCCAAAAAAAAATGGAGGTGGAATGAACGGAACCCAATCGGCGGTCGCACCCGCAACCAACACAGGCCAAGCATTTGGAACCAGTGGTTATCGCAACTACGTTCTGTTTTCCCTGATGATCCTCTACACATTGAATTTTATCGACCGGATCCTGATCGGCGTCGTTGCCCAGCCGATTATCGAAGAGTTTAAATTACAGGACTGGCAATTCGGATTGCTCTCCGGTTTCGGCTTTGCACTGATGTATACGGTGATGGGTATTCCGATCGCTCGTCTGGCGGAGCGAATGAGCCGCGTTTATATCATCGCCGCCAGCGTCATATTATGGTCACTGATGACCGCCCTGTGCGGCATAGCGGGCAGCTTTCTTGCCCTGCTGGTTTTTCGCATCGGTGTGGGTATTGGCGAAGCGGGCCTGACTCCTGCGGCCAACTCGATAATTTCCGATTATTTCCCGCCGCGCAGCCGCGCCCGCGCTATCGCCATCTATACGATGGGCATCACTCTGGGCGGTGTCCTTGCCAACGCATTTGGCGGGCCGATTACCCAGATGTTTTCCTGGCGTGAGGCGTTCCTGGTCCTTGGCGTGCCCGGTGTAGTGTTCGGCTTGCTCTTCCTCTTTACGGTGAAAGAACCACCGCGCGGCTATGCCGATCCTCCCGGCGAGAGTTCACCGGAAAAGAAAAGCATCGGCGATACGATCCGGGAATTGTCGCCCAAGCGCTCTTTCTGGATCAACATGATCGCAGCCGCTCTTGTCGCCTTTGTCGGCTACGGGGTCAGCAACTTTCAGGTCGCGTTTTTCCAGCGCGTCCACGAAATGTCGATTGCGGATGTGACTCTGAAAATCGCGGTGCCCTTGGGGCTTGCTGCATCCTTTGGCGCATTCATTACCGGCTATCTTACCGAAAAACTCAGCGGCCGTTATCCCAATTCCGTCGCATGGTTGCCGGGCATCATGCTGATAGTGAGCGTGCCCTTTTACTGGATCGGTTTTACGACTGAGAGCATCCCCTTTGCCCTTGGCGTATTGATCGTCGGCGCTGCGCTGCATTACGGTTATCTCGGCGCTCAATATACGATTTGCCAGGGCCTCGCCAGCCCGCGCAGCCGTGCCACGGCGATTGCGCTGTTCCTGTTCATCGTCAACCTGATCGGCTATGGCTGCGGCCCGCTGGCTATCGGTATATTAAGCGATCTGTTGATGACTGCCGACCTCGCAGCCTCGCAATTTGCCGCTGAACTGACCCCGCAATTGTGCAAAGGCAGACCGGAAGAGCTGGTTGCGTCTCTGGGCGCTGCCCAAGCGGAAGCCTGCCTGACCGCAAGCGGCGAAGGGCTGCGCTGGGCGATCCTTTACATGTCCAGCATTTTTGCACTTGCAGGGGCCTTGTATCTCTATATCTGCAAGACCTTGCAGCGTGATCTGGTCGCCAAAATGAACTGATCGCGCAATCGTCACAATCTTTTCGTCAAAGAGTTTTACATGTCCAAATATGAAAACTGGCAGCTGTCAAAGGCGAGCTACCCCTATTCCACGATCACGCAGACCCGCTTTGGCGACATGGACCTGTTGGGCCATATCAACAATGTCGCGATGGCGGGCCTGTTTGAAAATGGCCGCGTGCGCTTCAATCATTCGCTGGGCATGGCCAGCCTGAGCGAAGGGGAACGCTGGCTGATCGCTGCAGTGCAGATCAACTATATCCGCGAAGCCCATTTCCCCGATGATGCAGAGATTTGCAGCGGAATCAGCCGGATCGGCAATTCGTCATGGGATATATTGTCCGCCGCGTTCCAGAAGGATCGCTGCGTTTCGACCTGCACCACGACGCTGGTCCTGACCGACAAACAGGGTGCAAAACAGATAGGCGCTAACCTGCGCGCGGCACTGGAACAACAGATGGTCCGGATAGCCTGATTTTGTAATCTGTCGAGCGGCGAAGCCTAGACCCTGTTCAATTTTGATGGAATCAAAATTGGGGCCTAGTTTATTGTTTTACCGTGATTTCCGAGCCGTGAAATGTTCCATTCCACTCGAAATCACTCTAGTCAGTAAAATTCGCTGTCCGCTTCTGTAAATAGGCCATCACGGCCTCTTTCTGGTTGGGCGCTCCGCCGACCTTGTCCTGCTCGACGCTCTCCATCATCAAAATCTCGTCTTCGTTCATATCCGGCAATTTGTTCATCAGCCGTTTGGCGGCTTTGATTGCATCGGGATTCTTGCCCGCGATTTCGGCGGCCAGTTCCATCGCGCGGGCATGCGGATCGTCGGACAGGTGCGAGACAAAGCCCAGCTCCTTGCCTTCCTCGCCGCTGAAAATCCGGTTGGTATAGGTCAGCTCACGAAGAATATCGTCGCGGACAAAACTGCGCCAAGTGGAATAGCTGCCCATGTCGGGGATCAGGCCCCAGCGCATTTCCATGATTGACAGCTTGGCATCAGGAGTGGCGATACGCACATCGCCCGCCGATGCAAATTGCAGACCTCCGCCAACACAGGCGCCGTGAATGGCCACGATGACGGGCGCAGGCAACCGCCGCCATTGCAGCACGACATGCTGGTATTTATTGGCATTGCCATAGCTGCGCTCGGTCAGGCTTGCCGTCGTGCCGGAACTGGTAAAGCTGGACATATCAAGCCCCGCGCAAAAGCCCTTGCCATTGCCCGACAGCACGATCGCGCGAACATCCTTCATCTGCGCCAGCTCATCCGTCGCGGCGATAATCGCATCAATCTGTTCGGGGTCCAGCGCGTTCATTTTTTCCGGCCGGTTGAACCGGACATCGGCAATATGGTTTTCAACCGAAATGGTAACGCGCTGTGACATGTTTTGGCTCTCCGTGAATGGATTCGTTTATGGTTTGGCAGCGATGTTAATCGCTCGCTTAACAAGCGGCAACTGGTCATTGCCAAAATACATGCGTTCGTCCGCCGGATCGTCGCTGTTCCCCCTCACAAAAATGCTGGGCGAGCCATAGGCGCCGCGCGCAATCGCTTCTTCGGTATTGGCGCGCAGCCTGTCCTTGATCTCCTGCTCCCCGGTTTGCGCGACCAGTGCTTTTCCGTCCATGCCGACTTCATCTGCAATCGCAGCCAGCACCGCCGGATCATCCAGATTGCGCTGATCGGCATAATAAGCGTTGAAGGCAGCAGTGGCGAACTTATGCAGCGCCGCCTGATCGTCTTCCAGCGCGCAACAGACCCGCATCGCGTGGACGGATTTGACCGGATGATGCTCGCTGGGGAAATTCATCGCCACACCCGCCAAAGCAGCCCATTCCTTGAGCACGCGAAAACTGTGGACAAATTTGCGGTTATCAGGATTTTCACGGGCGGCATAAACGCTCTGGTTCACGGCGTTGAACACCCCTCCGACCAGAAACGGCTTCCAGATTATCTGCCCGCCGGTTTCCTTGATAATCGGCTGGATATTGTGGAAAGCGAGGCAGGTCCACGGGCTAGACAGGTCGAAGTAGAATTCAATTGTAACGGTCATTCGCTTTAATCCTTAATTCCGAATAATGTCCGGCGCGCCTGTGCATCATCCTGCGGGTTGCGGTTAATCCTGTCCCGGCCCAGCGCCATTCCGCGCCGTAAGCCTTCGCGTTGTTTCAATGTCTCATACCAGCGCTGGACATGCGGAAAATCGGCAAGGTCGATTTCCTGCCGCTTATAGGTCTGCACCCATGGGAAGCAGGCGATGTCGGCCACGCTATATTGCTCACCGGCCAGATAATCGTACCTGGCCAGCCGCCGGTCCATCACGCCAAAAAGGCGCAGCACTTCGTTTCGATAGCGCTCCGTCGCATAGGCAATCCGTTCGGGGGCATAGAGTTTGAAATGGCCATGCTGCCCCATCATCGGCCCCAGACCGGCCATTTGCCACATCAGCCATTCGGTTGCCGCCGTGCGTCCGCGCAGATCATCGGGCAAGAATCGGCCTGTCTTTTGTGCCAGGTAAAGCAGAATCGCACCTGTCTCGAACACCGAAACCGGCTCCCCGCCTCCATCCGGATCATGGTCCACTATCGCCGGAATACGGTTGTTCGGACTGATCGCCAGAAAGCCGGGCTCAAACTGCTCCCCCGCCCCGATATTCACCCAATGAACTTGATAATCCAGTCCAGCTTCTTCCAGCATCACACTGATTTTCCAGCCATTTGGTGTCGGCGCAAAATATAGGTCGATCATGCGGCTGCCTCTTCTTTCAGCGATGTCAGTAGGAACAGTAAGCCAGTTTGTGCATTGACATCAAGCTTGCTGACATATGAAAAGCGACCCTTGTCATATTCCTGACCCAGCGGTGATATAATATTTCACCACAGGTTAGAGTGAGCGCTTAACGCGATTGGCGGAGCGGCTATTGCATTGACAATATCGGCCAAAGGAACATACCTTATAGCCAAGGCATAATTGAAAATCGGGGGGCAGTTTTTTAATGGGGTGCCCTAAATGTTATACGAGCTATTTGTATCAAGCGACACCAAAGCAAAAGACAGTCGCGAACTTAACAATATCATCAACAAATATGGTGATAACACGATAGATGAATTGCGCAAAAGATCGAAAGATCCGTCGCTGTCCCTGCGTGACCGCAGACATTGGCGCCGGTTGCTACGCTTTGCCACAACATCTCAGGACGCACTGCCCGGCAATCTGAATTTTTAGCAGCGCGATTCTAGGTTCGCCCAGTCATACGCTGCTTTTCGCGGCGCGTTTGGCTGTGCGCGGCGGAAAACGACTGGCTATCCGGATATAGTGACTTTATCCCGAAAATCCGCACAAAATAACCGCGAATCTATCATTAATGCCAATCGACTGGCTCGCGCCCCCTATGCAACATTGTTCTCCGGAATCTAAGGAATAGAGCCAGAAATTGGCTGAATATTGGAGAGAACAGAAATGGCTATGGACCCGGCTTATGTTGCACAGATAAAGCGCCTGATGGAGTGGGAGGCCGCGCGTACGGCTCCGCCAGAAGGCTTCCCCCATCTGCCCGACCTGCCCGCTGGTCGCTATACATCCCAGGAATATTATGACCTGGAACAAGAGCATATCTGGAAAAAAAGCTGGCTGTTTGCCGCGCATATTGACGAAGTGCCCGATCCCGGCTGTTTCATGAAATGGGAAAATACCGGCGCTCCGATCATCATTGTTCACGGCATGGACGGCGAAGTGCGCGCGTTTTACAATACCTGCCGCCATCGCGGTGCGCCAGTTGTGACGGTAGATAAGGGCCGTTCCCCGCGTTTGATGTGCGGTTATCATAACTGGACTTACAAGTCGGATGGTGAGCTGGTTGGTGTTCCGGACAAGCAGGATTTCACCGGACTGGACATGTCCTGCCGCAGCCTGATCCCTGTGAAGTGCGAGCGGCTCGGCAATCTGATCTTTGTGAATTTCGACGATGACGCAATGCCGTTAAAAGAATGGCTCGGACCAGTCTGGGACGACTGGAAAGAGTTCCAGTTCGACAAGATCAAACTGGCCTCGCGCTATTCGTTCGACCTTAAGTGCAACTGGAAAGTGGCGATGGAGGCCAATATGGAGGTCTATCATGTGCCCTTCATCCATCCCGATACGGTGTCACCGCTGGTCGATCACCGGCGCAATGTGAACACGATGTTCCGCAACGGCCATGCCCGGATGCTGGCCCCTGCCCCGGCAGATACTGACCGCTCGCACGCGCGGGCTATCGACTCTCCGCCTGAATGGCAGGAAATTGATACGGTCGGTGAATTTGGCCGCACCTGCACGCAAAGCTATACCCTGTTCCCCAACTGGGTGTCGCCGCTGTCCAACTATTTCGTGCCGCCTCTGGTTTTCTGGCCCACCGGATTGAACACGACCCGTCTGGAACTGATCACCATGGCTCTCGACTGGGGTGATGGCCCTGTGCCGGACCTGTGGACTGTGCCGGATGAGACAAAGCCCAATGGCCGGAACATGAGCCAGATCATCCTCGAAGACACGCAATTTGGCGAGATGATCCAGAAATCCATGGAGTCCGACGGATTTAAAAGCGTGCCATTGAGCTATCAGGAAGCGCGTATCTATAGTTTCCACCAGACCTGCGATAAAATGATCGGGCTGGACAAGGTGCCTGCGGAACTCGCTGTGGATCAGGTTATCGGCGACGAATGGGTCTATCCCAATGATCCGCGTGTTGCGCAAATGGAGCAGTTGGAAGCGGCGGAATAATCCGCCGCTTCCGCTGCGGATGGCAGAGCCGACGTGATGTGAGGTTGTCAGGCGCAAAAATATAGCGCGAACTAAACGTCGAATTGGCGAAAAAGCGGCACTTTGTATCAGCCATGGGACATGTTGGCGCATATATTGCAGCAAGGCCTAGCCTTTCTTGCAGGACATCCCTAAATGCACAATCATGCATTTCTTAGATCAAGCCAAAATATATGTTAGCTCTGGCGCTGGCGGGCCGGGGGCAGTTAGTTTTCGGCGCGAAAAATTTATCCAATATGGCGGCCCGGACGGCGGCAATGGCGGCAAAGGTGGCGACATCATTTTCAGGGCTGTTGAAGGCCTCAACACCCTGATCGACTTTCGCTATACCCAGCATTTGCGCGCACCGCGTGGTAGAGGCGGAGCCGGGCGCAATCGCACCGGCGCAGGCGGCGAAGATCTGGTCATAAAAGTGCCCGTTGGCACGCAGGTTCTGTCTGAAGATAAAGAACATGTGTTGCTGGACTTTACCCGCGAAGGGCAAGAGGTGGTATTCCTGGAAGGGGGCATCGGCGGCCGCGGTAATGCGAGCTATAAAAGCTCCACCAACCGCGCTCCGCGTCAACACCAGCCCGGCGAACCCGGCGAAGAAGCGGCTGTATGGCTGCGCCTGAAACTGATCGCGGATGCTGGCCTTGTTGGCTTGCCCAATGCTGGCAAATCCACCTTCATCAACTTTGTCAGCAATTCTAAGGCCAAAGTGGGCGCTTATCCCTTTACCACCATCCACCCGCAACTGGGCGTGGTGCATCATCAGGGACGCGAATTTGTTCTGGCCGACATTCCCGGATTGATTGACGGCGCGGCAGAAGGTGCCGGGATCGGTGACCGTTTCCTGGGCCATATCGAACGCTGTAAAGTGTTGCTGCACCTGATTGATGCGACTGGCGATGATCCGGTTCAGGCGTGGCAGACCGTCACCAAAGAGCTGGAACAATATGGCGGCGGTCTGGCCGACAAGCCGCAGATATTGGCGCTGAACAAAGCGGATTTGCTGGATGACGAATTGATGGAATCGATTGCGGATGATTTGCGCGCTGCGGGCGCGGTTGACGTTCTGCCGCTCTCCGGAGCGACCGGCAAAGGCATGGATGCTGTGCTGGACAGGCTGCTCGAAGCGGTTGGCCGTTACAGCTCGATCGAGGAAAAAGACCAAAGCGCCGGTGATAGCAACAGCCAGGGCGGCGAGGAGGAAAAGGCGGACTGGTCCCCGCTATGACAGCGCCTTCCAATGAGACGATAGTCGTTAAAGTCGGGTCATCGCTGCTGGTCAACGAAGATGCGTCTTTGCGCCGCGACTGGGTGCAGACACTTGTTTCCGACATTGCCCAGCGCCATGCCGATGGTGCGTCGGTCATCATTGTATCATCCGGTTCCATCGCATTGGGCGCACGTAAGCTTGGCCTAAAAAAAGGTGGCCGGGCAAGCCTTTCCGATGCCCAGGCGGCGGCCTCTGTGGGACAGATCGCCCTGAGCAGCCTGTGGTCGGAACTGCTGGCCGAACACGGGATTACAGCGGCCCAGATGTTGCTGACGCTGGACGACATGGAAAATCGCAAACGCTATCTCAACGCCACGGCGACACTGGAAAAGCTGCTCGAACACCGCGCTATCCCCGTGATTAACGAGAATGACAGCGTAGCCACCGACGAAATCCGCTTTGGCGATAATGACCGGCTCGCAGCGCGCGTGGCGCAGGCAGCTTCGGCGGACCGGGTTATCCTGTTGTCCGATATTGACGGTCTGTATGACCGCACTCCGGGCAGCGAAACCGAAGGACAGATTATCGGGCTGGTCGAAGAGGTTGATGCCCGGATCATGGCGATGGCGGATGGATCAACCTCCTCCGGTCTTGGTTCCGGCGGGATGATTTCAAAGCTGGAGGCCGCGCGGATAGCCAATCTGGCGGGGATTGAAATGTCGATCATTTCCGGCCGCGAGGATTATCCGCTGGAACGCTATGCGCTGAGCGGTGTCGGGACCTTGTTCAAGGCCAGCGGCAATGCCAATGCCCGCAAAAGCTGGCTGGGCGGCGGACTGACCTCTGCCGGAACTATCATGGTGGATGCGGGAGCCGCAGAAGCATTGCGCGGAGGCGGCAGCCTGCTCGCCGCAGGGATCATCACCATTTCAGGCCAGTTTGACCGCAGTGATGTTGTGGAAATTACAGACCCCGATGAAAATATCATCGCACGCGGCCTTGCCGAATATAATGCGATGGATTGCGTCAAACTTATCGGCCATCGCAATTCCGAACACGAAGCGCTTCTGGGATATACGCCGCGCAGCGCGGTGGTGCATCGTAACCAGATGGTGCTGGTGTGACACAAGATGTGATACGCTGATCCCATGATAGTGAAACCAACTCTGGCAATAACCGGGGCAACCGGTTTTGTGGGACGGCATCTGCTCAACCTTGCTGTGCGCGCCGGTTTTCCCGTCCGCGCCCTTACCCGACAGACGCAGGATGACCGGCCCAATGTCACATGGGTGCGCGGCGCTCTGGACAATCCGGCAAGCCTTAGCGTCCTGTGCACCGGAGCAGAGGTTGTCATTCACATCGCCGGCGTCGTCAACGCCCCGGCACGCGAAGGATTTGAAGCGGGTAATGTCGCGGGAACCCTGGCAGTGGTCGAAGCCGCCAAGGAAGCGGGGTGCAGGCGCTTCATCCATGTGTCCTCGCTCGCCGCCACTATGCCCAAACTGTCTGTCTATGGCGATACCAAGGCCAAGGCAGAAAAGATTGTCGCATCCAGCGGTCTTGACTGGACGATCATCCGGCCACCTGCGGTCTATGGCCCCGGCGACGGCGAGTTTCTTGACCTGTTCAAAACCGCAAAGCTGGGCTTTGTCCCCTTGCCTCCCGATGCCGATGGCCGCCTTTCGGTGATCCATGTAGATGATCTTTCGCGCGCATTGATGTCGATCATCCCCGAACATGAAAGTCTGACCGCTGCGACTTTTGAAGTAGATGACGGCAAAACCGGCGGCTGGACGCAGACGGGATTTGCCAAGGCCATAGGCTGGGCCGTTGGCAAGCAGATCAAACCGCTTGCGGCGCCAAGATGGTTGCTCGATTTTGGTGCGAAAACGGACCGACTGCTGCGCCGGGACAAGGCAAAATTGACAGCCGACCGGGTAAGCTATTTCTGCCATGACGACTGGGCGGTGGACCCTGCCAAGCAGATCGGAAGAGCT
>JADMKQ010000198.1 GCA_015478735.1 Sphingorhabdus sp.
AGACGGGACACGCGATGGCCAATTTGCTTGCGGAGCATGCGGTGTTTTTATTGCGGTCTTGACATTGTACGATATGTTGTACATATCTAACGCATGTTGATGGAAAATTTCTCGAACGCCCGCGCCAATCTAAAAGCGTTGATGGACCGTGTTGTCGCCGACCGTGCACCAGTGAAGATCACGCGGCAACGCGGCGAAGCGGTTGTCATGATAGCGGAAAGCGAATGGGCCGGGATGGAAGAAACAATACATCTACTGTCATCTCCCGAAAATGCTCGCCGCTTAATGGGATCAATTAAACAGCTTGATGCCAGTGAAGGAACAGAACGAGAGCTTACTGATTCGTGAAGATCGTCTTTTCGGATAGTGGCTGGCAGGATTACTGTCATTGGCAGGACGTGGACCGAAAAATCTTAAAGCGTATCAATCTGCTAATAAAAGAATGTCAGCGTTCACCATTTAAAGGTACGGGTAAACCGGAAGCCTTGCGCGGAGAGCTAAAAGGCTGGTGGTCGCGGCGCATCACGCAGGAGCACCGGCTGGTTTATCGCATGCGGGGAGAAGGCGATTCACAAGCTTTGGAAATCGCACAGTGCCGTTATCATTATTGAATCGTAGTTTTTAACCCCATCGTTATTCCCTCCCGCGCCGGGATAACGTGGCCTTTAGATTTTGATGAACTTACCGCTCCCGCGTTGCGCTAAACTTGATTTCGGGATTGCGTTCTTCCTGATAATTCACGTCCCATCCCGATTTTGCCATGAAGACCAGATTATCATCGCGGTCGCGTGCCAGGCTGGCCTGGTTGATATTGGCAAAAGCGTCCAGAACAGCATCATCGCCGCTGATCCAGCGTGCGGTTTCGAACGGCGCGGGTTCCAGGCCGGCTTCCACCTTATATTCCGCGGACAAACGGCTGATCAGCACTTCAAGCTGCAACTGGCCGACAACGCCGATAATCCAGTTGGCACCGATGGCAGGATAGAAAACCTGCACAACGCCCTCTTCCGACAAATCGTCGAGCGCCTTGCGAAGTTTCTTGGTCTGGGTCGGGTCTCTCAGGATCACACGGCGCAGGATTTCCGGAGCGAAATTGGGCAGGCCGGTAATCCGCACCTGGTTTTTCTCTGACAATGTATCGCCCACCCGCAATGTACCGTGATTGGGGATGCCGATAATATCGCCCGGTTCAGCCGTATCTGCAATTTCGCGGTCCTGCGCGAAAAACAGGATCGGCGAGTGGATCGCAATCGGCTTGCCCAGCGCCGAGGGAGTCAATTTCATACCGCGTTTGAACTGGCCGGAACAGAGCCGCATGAAAGCAATCCGGTCGCGGTGCTGCGGGTCCATATTAGCCTGGATCTTAAAAATGAAGCCGGTGACATCACTGCTTTCGGGGTCAATCGGTGCAGGTTCGGCTGGTTGTGGCCGCGGGCTGGGCGCATACTCAGCAATCGCCTCGATCAGCTCTTCAACGCCAAATTGTTTAAGCGCGGAACCGAAATATACAGGCGTCAGGTCCCCGTTCTGATAGGCTTTCAGATCAAAGCTGCTATAGCCGCCCTGCGCCAGTTCACCTTCGCTGGTCAGACGAGCATAGGCTTCTTCGCTGAGCATTTCGGCGAGACGGGGATCATCCAGCCCTTCAAATTGCTGCACTTTGCCGCCATAGACCTTGCTGTCACCCTCTGGCTGGTGAAGCTGGTTGCGGTAGAGGTCGTAAATCCCTTCAAACTGCCCGCCCATGCCGGTGGGCCAGCTCATCGGGCAAACATCAAGGGCAAGCTTGTCTGCCACTTCGTCGAGCAATTCAAACGGATCGCGGCCTTCGCGGTCCACCTTGTTGACGAAAGTGATAATCGGCACGCTGCGCAGGCGGCACACTTCAAAAAGCTTTAGCGTCTGCGCCTCGATCCCGCTGGCCGCATCAATCACCATGATCGCGCTGTCGACGGCGGTTAGCGTGCGATAGGTATCTTCGGAAAAGTCCTCGTGTCCCGGTGTGTCGAGAAGGTTAAAGACGATGCCGTTGCGTTCAAAGGTCATGACCGAACTGGTCACGGAAATCCCGCGCTGCTGCTCGATCTTCATCCAGTCGGAACGCGCCCGCCGGTTATCACCGCGCGCCTTTACCTCACCCGCCAGATGGATTGCGCCACCTTTCAGCAACAGCTTTTCGGTGAGCGTCGTTTTACCCGCGTCGGGGTGGGAAATAATCGCGAAGGTGCGGCGGGGGTTGTTGCTTTTTGTCATAATCTCATATTCTCGTCATACTGCCGCGCTTGATTAACGGTTGGCTTGGAATGACGAATCTATCCCCTCAGCTCCGCGCCCAGTTTCGCGGCGCTTGCCACAACCTTGTCCGAAACGGCTTTCAAATCCTCTTCGGTCAGGGTCGCGTCTATCGGTTGAAGAGTGATTTCCACCGCCAGCGATTTCTTGCCCTCTCCAAGGCTCGCACCTTCGAACAGGTCAAACAACCGCGCATCGGTAATCAGTTTCTTGTCCGCACCTTTGACTGCGCGCACCAGATCACCCGCGGGTAAATCCGCGTCGACGATGAATGCAAAATCCCGGTTCACCGCTTGCAGAGCAGGCGGCGCAAAGGCTTCGCGCATGTGGCCCTTGGTCTTTTTCACCGGAATGGCATCAAGGAATATCTCTGCGGCAACCACTGTGCCTTTCAGGCCCATCGCTTTCGTGACCGAGGGATGCAGCACGCCATAAGCGGCAAGCACCTTCTTTGGCCCAAGGCGTAATGTGCCCGACTGGCCGGGGTGATAATGGGCTCCGGCTTCACCGAAGTCCATCAGCTTGTCGGTCGGCGCTCCGGCGGCTTCCAGTATCGCGAGCACTTCACCCTTGGCATCATATGCGTCAAATTTGGTAGCCGATCCCGCTTGCCAGCTTCGCGCGCGGTTTTCACCGGCCAGCACCAGCCCGAGGGTTTGATGTTCCGTTTGCTCAAGATAACGGCGGCCTACTTCAAACAGGCGAATAGAGGACGCACCGCGATCGGCATTGCGCTGCGCTGCCGCGATCAGGCCGGGCAGTAATGAGGGCCGCATGACTTTCAGGTCTTCGCTGATCGGGTTGGCAAGCGACCATGCACCGCCGCCAAAGGGCGCGGCTTCTTTCTCCGATATGAAGCTCCAGGTCACAATTTCGTTGAGGCCGCGTGCGGCTGCTGCCCGGCGTGCTTTGCGTTCGGAAAGCTGCTCTGGTGATGCGGTTGGCTTGGCGACACCGGGTTTGCGCGGCAGGGGAGTGGAGAGAATGGAGTCGAGTCCGTTGATCCGCACAATTTCCTCGACCAGGTCCTGCCAGCCGGTGACGTCACGGCGCCAGCTTGGGACGGTGACCTGCCAATCATTATCGACGGCAAAGCCCAGGGCTTCGAGTATCGCCCTCTGCTCATCAGGAGCCACTTCGACGCCGCCTAAATCGGCTGATTTCTGCGGGTTATAGCTGATCGTCCGGCTCTCCACCGGCGGGGTTCCGGCGCGTGTTATCTCGCTGGGCGTGCCGCCGCAATGCTCGGTGATCAGCCAGGTCGCAACCGCCAGACCATCGTCGAGAAATGCAGGGTCAACACCGCGCTCAAAACGCTGGCGCGCGTCGGAGGTCAACATCAGTTTCTGGCCCGTGCGCGCAATATTTTCCGGCGTGAAATAGGCACATTCGATGAGCACTTCAGCCGTATCATCCGCCGCGCCGGTTGCCGCGCCGCCCATGATGCCGCCAATATCATGCGCGCCATTGTCGTCCGCGATCACGGTCATGCTCTCGTCGAGCGTATATTCCTTGTCATTCAGCGCAGTGAGTTTCTCGCCCGCTTTGGCCTTTCTGGCAACCTGTGCACCGTTCAGCTTTGCAGCATCATAGACGTGCAGCGGCCGACCCAGATCAAGCATGACAAAATTGGTAATATCGACGAGGACATTGATCGGTTTCTGCCCTGCTGATTTCAGATGCCGCTGCATCCAGTCAGGTGACGGGCCGTTGGTCACGCCCTTTATCGTGCGCGCGTAAAAGGCAGGACAGCCCTCCGGATCATCGGTGCGAACATCGGGACCGGCGCCTGAGCCTGCAATATCCAGCTTTGCATCATGATAAGCCGTGGCAAGCGGTTTCAGCGTGCCCATTCCGGCAGCCGCAAGGTCGCGGGCTATGCCGCGCACTCCCATGCAATCCTGACGATTGGGGGTGATTGATACGTCCAGCACCGGATCATCCAGCCCGGCATAATCGGCATAGCTCTGTCCGACCGCTTCGGCGGCTTCGACAGGAAGCTCGATGATACCGTCATGGTCCTCACCCAGTTGCAGTTCGCGCGCGCTGCACATCATGCCGAAACTTTCGACATCACGGATCTTTGCGGGCTTCAGCGTGAAATCGCTGCCGGGAATATAAGTGCCGGGAGGACCGAAAACGCCGATCATGCCCTGCCGCGCATTGGGCGCGCCGCACACGACCTGCCATGGCTCCGCCGAGCCATCGTCAACCTTTAGCAGTTGCAGCTTGTCCGCATTGGGATGCGGCCCTGCTTCGAGCACCTTGGCAACCCGAAATGGCTTCAGAGCATCAGCGGGATTCTCGACCCCTTCCATCTCCAGACCAATATCGGTCAGCTTCTCGGTGATTTCTGTCAGACTTGCATCCGTATCGAGATGGGCCTTGAGCCATGAGAGTGAGAACTTCATTCTGCCTGCTCCCCAATCATGATAGAGATTTTTCCTGACTGAACATGATGGAATTGGACCCCTGCCTTCGCAGGGGTGACGGGTGTTTTGTTTATAGGATGAATGGCCGTCAACTTCATGCGCCGACTCCTCCGCTCAATGTGGGCACGTCGAGCGCGCCAAAACCATAATGTTCTGCCCAGCGCAGGTCGCCGTCAAAAAAGGCCCGCAGATCGTCCATGCCATATTTCAACATAGCCAGCCGGTCGATACCGCAGCCAAAGGCAAAGCCCTGCCAGACATCGGGGTCCAGCCCGCAGTTGCGGATGACATTGGGGTGAACCATGCCGGAGCCCAGGATCTCCATCCAGCCGCCTTCATTGCTGCGCGCATCGCCGCCAATGATACGGCGGCCATTCTCGACCGAGAAGCCGACATCGACTTCGGCAGAGGGCTCCGTAAACGGGAAATAGCTGGGCCGCAGACGCAGTTCGATATCGTCACGTTCAAAAAAGGCGCGAACAAAGGTTTCCAGCGTCCATTTCAGGTGCCCCATGTGGATCCCCTTGTCGATCACCAGTCCTTCGACCTGATGGAACATGGGCGTATGGGTGGCATCGCTGTCGCTGCGATAGGTGCGGCCGGGCACGATGATGTAAATCGGTTCGCCTTCGCCGCCGGTTTGCTTGGCAACATCCACCATCGTGCGGATCTGCACCGGCGATGTGTGGGTGCGGAGCAATTTGGGAAGCTCTTCCGACCCTTCGGGGACAGGGAAATAGAAAGTATCGTGCATCGCCCGTGCCGGGTGGGTTTCGGGGATATTGAGCGCAGTGAAATTATGCCAGTCATCTTCGATCTCTGGCCCGGTCGCGACCGAGAAACCAAGATCAGCGAATATCTCGGCCAGTTCGTCCATGACCTGTGATACCGGATGGATGCTGCCCTTGGGAGCGGAGGGCGGCGGCAAGGTCATGTCGAGCTTTTCGGTGGCGAGGCGAGCGTTCAGCACTTCGCTTTCCATCGCTTCCTTGCGCGCGGCGATAGCGTCGGCCACGGCCTGTCGCGCGCCGTTGATTTTCGGCCCTTCGCTCTGCCGCTCTTCGGGAGACATTTTGCCAAGGGTTTTGAGCAGCAACGAAATCTCGCCCTTTTTGCCCAATGCGGCCACCCGGATCGCTTCCAGAGCGTCGCCGTCCGTAACGGCTGCGATCTGATCCAGATATTTATGCTTGATTGATTCGATGTCGCTCATCGCCCTATCCTGTTTTCTTGCCGTCCCGTTTGACTTCGCTGCCCGTTCGATCAGGCCGCGTAATCAGGCCCGCTCATTCAGGCCCTTTTGAGGCACGCCCCGTCTAGGCAAGTCTCGTCAAAAACCCAATAAAAAAGCGCCGCGAGATTGCTCTCCGGCGCTTCTTTTCAATTCTAATGAGCTTTAGGCTTTCGCCAGAGCATCCTGCGCCTGTTTGATGATACCGCTAAACGCAGCAGGTTCATTCATCGCCAGATCGGCAAGCACTTTACGGTCCAGTTCAATTCCGGCCAGCTTGGTGCCGTGAATGAATGTGCCATAGGTCATGCCTTCTGCGCGAACAGCAGCGTTGATACGCTGAATCCACAGGCCGCGGAACGTCCGCTTTTTAACTTTACGGTCGCGATACGCATATTGGCCGGCTTTTTCGACAGCCTGCCGCGCGATGCGGATGGTATTTTTGCGGCGGCCATAATAACCTTTGGCCTGCTCTAATAATCTTTTATGTTTAGTACGAGTGGTCGTACCCCGTTTTACACGTGCCATTTTCTATATCCTTGTAAGTTCTGCAAGTCGCTGCGGCGGGGTTAACCCAGGCCGTATGGCGCCCATGCTTTTACTGTCCGTGCATCGGCATCACACAATTTCTTGGTGCCGCGGTTCTGACGGATATATTTGCTGTTATGGCTCATCAAACGGTGGCGTTTGCCGGCTACGCCGTGCTTTACCTTACCGGTTGCGGTGATTTTGAAACGCTTCTTCACACCACTTTTGGTCTTCAACTTGGGCATTTTGGTCTCCTCTAAGAAAGTACCGTTACAGACACAGGTGGCAGCCCAACACTGGCCAGTGCGTCACATCGGAAGGGCGGCAATAGCCGGATTCGCCCGAAATGCAAGAGATATTACCGAAACAGGCTGATTATTGCCCGATAAAAGCGCAGGCTTCTGATGGTGGCCCGCTTTAATGATGGCAGGCTATCGCTTCCAGAACATCATCGACACGCGCCTGATCACCAATCGCCAGAACATGACCGTCCGAATCAGCGTGAAGCGGTTCCCCGTTCCAGTCACACATCATTCCGCCAGCGCCATCGATAATCGGAGCGAGAGCAGCATAATCGTAAATGTGCAGGCCCGCTTCACAAACCACATCGACATGGCCGCTGGCGACCAGTCCGTAATTATAGCAATCGCCGCCATAGATAATCTTGCGCGGCGCAACTTTACTGGCCAGTCCCATGAAGTGATCGGCATCATGCTCGTCAAACAGGTGCGGAGAGGTGGTGGCAAGCACCGCGTCTTTCAAATCGCGGCAACGCGCGGTTTGCGCCGCTACACCGTTAAACATGGTTGGCCGCCCCACGACTCCCAGCCAGCGTTCCCGCGCAATCGGCTGGTCAATAATCCCGATGACCGGCCAGCCTTCCTCCATAAGCGAAATCAGAGTGCCGAAAATCGGGCGGCCTGCGATAAAGCTGGTCGTGCCGTCGATGGGATCGAGCACCCACTGGCGCGAAGCCCCTTCGTTTATGGTGCCATATTCTTCGCCGACAATCCCGTCGTCGGGGCAAAGCGTTTCGATAATTTTTCGCATCGCAGCTTCGGCAGCGCGGTCCGCTTCGGTGACGGGCGTGGAATCGCTTTTGGCTTCCTGATCGAACCGTGCGCGGAAAAATGGCCGGATGGCCTCACCGGCGGCGTCGGCAAGCTGTTCGGCAAGGGCTATATCTTTGGGGGTCATGAATAGAGCTTAATCAAACAGGCTCGACACACTGCTTTCGTCGGCAATCCGTTTAATCGCTTCACCCAAGAGCGGCGCGATGGTGAGGTGGCGAATCTTGTCGGATTCCTCGACCGCTTCGGTCGCGCAGATAGAATCGGTGATGACCAGTTCTTTAAGCACGCTGCCGTTGATCCGTGCCACGGCTCCGCCGGAAAGCACGCCATGCGTAATATAGGCAACAACCTCGGTCGCGCCCTTGTCTTTCAGCGCCTGAGCCGCATTGCACAGGGTGCCGCCGGAATCGACAATATCGTCGATCAGGATACAGAAGCGGCCGGAAACATCACCGATGATGTTCATCACTTCCGATTCCCCTGCCCGTTCGCGGCGTTTGTCGACGATAGCCAGCGGCGCGTTGTCCAGCCGTTTCGCCAAAGCGCGCGCGCGAACCACGCCGCCCACATCGGGGGAAACAACCATCAATTCGTGCCCTGCAAAACGGGCCTGAATATCGGCTGACATGACCGGCGCACCATAAAGGTTGTCGGTCGGAATATCGAAAAAGCCCTGGATCTGGCCAGCATGCAAGTCGATGGAAAGCACACGGTCCGCGCCTGCTTCGGTAATCAGGTTCGCTACCAGCTTGGCCGAAATCGGTGTGCGCGGGCCGGGTTTTCTGTCCTGGCGGGCATAGCCGAAATAGGGGATTACCGCCGTGATGCGCTTGGCAGAGGCGCGGCGCAGGGCGTCAATGCCGATCAGCAATTCCATCAGGTGATCATTTGCCGGGTGGCTGGTCGATTGCACGATGAACACGTCTTCGCCGCGAACATTTTCATGGATTTCGACAAAAATCTCGTCATCCGCGAAACGCTTCATGCTGACGTCGGTAAGTTTGATGTCCAGATAATCGGCGATGGATTGGGCGAGCGACAGATTACTGTTGCCGGACATGAGTTTCATTGAGTGGCTTCCCCTGAAAGCGACCAGCCATTATTTCAGAATCGCGGACGCTATGAAAAATTTGCGAGCCCCCTGTTAGACAGATGCGCCGGGAATCGGAAGTGCCTTTTGTGCAATCCCGGCCATAATGTTACAAGTTTGTAACCTTGCCCGAAAACAGCCCACAATTCATTTGCCCCGCGCAGCGCTGCTTTCTATCAAGACAGGATGAACGCAAAGCTTACCATCACCCTTGCCCAGATGACCCAGTCCGTCGGTGATCTGCAGGGCAATGCCGACGCGATGATCGCGGTTTACCAGACAAAGCAGGACAGCGACCTTATCGTCTTTCCTGAGCTGCAACTGGTCGGTTACCCGCCAGAAGACCTGGTCCTGAAGCCGGCGGTTGTCGAGCGGGCCGATCTGGAACTGCGGCGGCTGGCCAAGGCGACGGCGGGGAAAGCGCCTGCCATGCTGGTCGGGTCCATCTTCCGCGAGGATGACAAGCTGTATAACGGCATCGCGCTGCTGGAGGGCGGCGAGATCAAGGCCGTGCGTTACAAGGTCGAGCTGCCGAACTACGGGACATTTGACGAGAAACGGATATTCAGCTCTGGCCCCCTGCCCGAACCGGTGGAGTTTCGCGGCTGCAAAATCGGCCTGCCGATCTGCGAGGATGTGTGGCTGCCCAGTGTCTGCAACCACCTGAAAGCACAGGGCGCGCAAATGTTGATCTCTGTCCACGGCAGTCCTTATGAAATAGAAAAAGACGACCACCGGCTTGGCCAGGTGGCGACTCAGCGGGTGCGGGAAACCGGCCTGCCGCTGATCTTCCTCAACCGGATTGGCGGTCAGGATGAGATCGTCTTTGACGGCGCCAGCTTTGTTCTGGGCGGCGATACCAGCGTCATGCACCAGCTGCCCGACTGGGATGAAGCGATCGTGGATACGCACTGGATCAAGGATTCTTCCGCAAAGGAATCGGACTGGCGCTGCGCTCCGGGTGAAATCCACAAGCTCGACGAGCATCCGGCAGATATTTACAACGCGATGATAGTTGGCTTGCGCGACTATGTGAACCGCAACGGCTTTCCCGGCGTCATCCTGGGCCTGTCCGGCGGCATTGATAGCGCATTGTCAGCGGCGGTCGCGGTCGATGCCCTTGGTGCGGACAGGGTGTGGTGCGTGATGATGCCCTCTCGCTTCACCAGTCAGGACAGCCTGGACCATGCAGAAGACTGCGCCAAAATGCTGGGCACCCGGCTGGATACGATTTCGATCGTCCCGGCGGTCGAAGGTTTTGACGAGATGCTGGCCGACAGCTTTGCCGATAGGCAAGTCGATAGCACCGAGGAAAATATCCAGTCGCGGATTCGCGGCGTGACGTTAATGGCCTTGTCGAACAAATTCGGTCACATGCTGCTCACCACCGGCAACAAGAGCGAGATGAGCGTCGGCTATGCCACCATCTACGGCGATATGGCGGGTGGTTATTCGGTGCTGAAAGACGCGTATAAACTGACCGTTTTCCGGCTGTCGGAATGGCGCAACCGTAACAAGCCCTCGCTGGGCATGGGACCGGACGGACCGGTCATGCCCGATATTGTCATCAGCAAACCGCCCAGCGCGGAACTTCGCGAGGACCAGAAGGATAGCGACAGCCTGCCCGACTACGAGATACTTGATCCGCTGCTTCACGGACTGGTCGAGGAAGAATTATCGGTTGCCGATCTGGTCGAGCGCGGCTTTGACCGCGATACCGTGATCCGGATAGAGAAACTGCTCTACACCGCCGAATATAAGCGGCGGCAAGCTCCACCCGGTGTTAAACTCGGCAGTCGCAATTTTGGCCGCGACCGGCGTTACCCCATTACCAATGCTTTCCGGACCATTTAAAGCCTCTATAATATATAGTCCCCGCGCCTACCCTGCCCCTGTCGTCAGACGCGCGAACAAGGCTTCGACAAGCTCATCCTGAGCGGATAAGAGAAAAATATGACCATAAAAACCCGTTTTGCCCCTTCACCCACCGGGCACCTGCATGTCGGCAATATCCGCACGGCGCTGCACAACTGGATGTTCGCCAAGAAAAATGGCGGCGAATTTCTGCTGCGGCTGGATGATACCGACCATGTGCGTTCCAAAGAGGAATATGTCACCGCCATCCGCGCGGATCTGGCTTGGCTGGGCATGGAGCCGGATAGCGAGGAACGGCAATCCGCTCGCTTTGACCGTTATGAAGAGCGGTTTGAGGAATTGAAAGCATCTGGCCGTGTCTACCCCGCCTATGAAACGGCGCAGGAACTCGACCTGAAGCGCAAAGTGCAGCTAGGCCGCGGCAAGCCGCCTATTTATGACCGCAGCGCGCTGCATCTGACCGACACCGAAACATCCGCATTTGCAGCAGAAGGACGCAAGCCGCATTGGCGCTTCAAGCTGGACCATGACACGCCGATAGAATGGACCGACCTGATCCGCGGCGACCAGCATTTTGACCCGGCTTTGCTGTCTGACCCGGTAATCCGGCGCGAAGACGGAAGCTGGCTTTATATGCTGCCGTCCACGATTGACGATATTGATATGGGCATCACCCATGTCGTGCGCGGCGAGGATCATGTCACCAATACGGCGGTCCAAATTCAGATGTTTCACGCCTTTGGCGCGGACACCCCCGAATTTGCGCATGAGGCTTTGCTGGTCGGCACAGAGGGCAAGCTGTCGAAACGGCTCGGCTCGCTGGGCGTAAACGGTTTTCGGGAGCGCCATATCGAACCGCAGTCCATCATTGCGTTGCTCGCCCGCATTGGCACCAGCGACCCCGTTGAACCGATCGCAGACATTCAAACTTTGGTGGAAGGCTTCGATTTTTCCCGCTTCGGACGCGCACCGGCGCGATTCGATGAGGAAGAACTGGCGCAGCTAAACCAGAAAATCGTGCATTTGCTGGAACATTCCGATGTTAAGGACCGGCTTCCCGAAGCGATGACAGCCGAAGCGTGGGAGGCCATTCGCCCGAATCTGCATCACATGGGTGAAGTCGCGGAGTGGTGGCAGGTGGTGACCGGCCCGATCACCGCCGGCGAACTGGCAGAAGAGGATCGCGATTTTCTGCGTCAGGCTTGCGAGACATTGATAAGCCTCAACTGGACGGACATGGTCTGGAAAGACTGGACCGGCGCGCTCAAGGAAAGCACTGGACGCAAAGGGAAAACTTTGTTCATGCCGCTGCGCCGGTCAACGCCCGGCGCAG
>JADMKQ010000199.1 GCA_015478735.1 Sphingorhabdus sp.
ATTAAGCTTGCCAGATAATCTCGCCGCCAATTATTGTCAGGCCCACGTTTCCTAACGCGCCAATATCTTCGGGCCAGTGATAGAGGATGATATCCGCATGGGCACCTAATGTTAGTTGCGGATTCTGATAAAGCGTCAGTGCTGTGTTTCTGTCGATGGCTTCATTCATGCCGATGACTGCACCATTGCGCGTGCGGCGGTCGAGCGCGGCTCGTAAAGCAACCCACGGATTGGTATCACCATAGGGAGCATCCGATCCACCAAGCACTTTCACCCCGCCGCGCAGTAATGAGCCCAGACGGTAAAGGTCGTCCAGTTCAAATTCGTCAATTTGTGAGCGGTAGCGGTCCCCGCGATCATGTATGAAATTGGGCTGGGTGACTACCATCAGTCCCATAGAACAAATGTCACCTATCAGGCTTTCAGGTATGACACTGCCGTGCTCAATCCGGTCACCTGGACGAGCCCCGCCTGATAGTCGCAGAGCCTCCAAGTAAAAAAGCAACTCGCCTAACGTTGCACAATGGGCGGCTACATTTCGGTTTAATTCCCGCGCGGTTGTTATGCGTTCCATTATTAAATCAATAGGCGGCAAATCATTCTCATCAAGCAGCAGTTTGACTGGCCCTAAGGTATAGGAATCGCCTTCGCGCAGATCTTCGGTGCCCATGATAATTAAGCGCTGAGGAATTGAGCCAGAGAGAAGTTTTGCCTCGACGTTTCCGTTTGATGCGCTGGCGTCAGTTACGCCAGTCACGCCCCAGCGTGCCAGTTGCTGACCGAGTGAAGCCAGCGCAGGGGGCGATCCACCTATACGTTCGCGTAGCCACGTATCGCCGCGCCAGATACGGCCTGTCGGTCGCTTGTTCGCATCGCGCTCGACACATGGAGGCAGAGGTTCTGTGCCCAATCTGGCGATGGCAGCGCTGTTTAAAAACCAGTATGCCCCGGTTCGATCTTGTATCCGCAAGGGTTGCTCCGGCAACCATTTGTCGAGCAATTCCCTGTCGGGTAATCCGGCAACCCTTTCGTCATAGCCAAAAGCACGTACCCATTTATCGGGCGCGCTGCTATCTGTGCAGGCGCGCAGCTTTGCTATCGCATCATCTTTGGTGCGGCAATCGGTAAGGTCAACTGACTCCATCCGCGCTGCGGTTCCCAGTAAATGGCAATGATGGTCATGCAAGCCCGGACCGAGCGTTTGCCCTCGTGCATCATATTCAGAGCCGGAACCTTCAATAGTTTTCTCAATTGTAGCAATTATTCCGTCACGGATACCAACCGATATGAGTGCACCTTCCGCATCGCGGGCATTACGAATGATAAGATCAAATGACGTTCTCATGTCATTTTCCTGGCAAAGGTTGCCGCAGTGCGAGCGAGAGAGATATCAAGAAGTCCGGCTTTGTCAGAATCCAGTGCTTCAAGAGCGAGTGTAGCAGCCATCAATCCTGTTAGAGGATCCGCAAGGGCATCGCCGATAAATTGCGGTTTGGTTTCTTCATCCCAATTTATCAGTCCGCCTGCCACAGCGCAATCATCACCGAACCCGACGCGCATTGCTGCCTTTTCGTTCCAGCCATGGGCAGTAATGGCTATCCAAAGTAAGTCAGGATTTCTAACAAAAACCTGCTTCTCATTCAGTCCCAGCCGCGCAAGAGCATGCGGTCTTGCTGATGTGATTATCACCCGCGCATTGTCGATCATTTCCAGCAGATCGGGTGTGGCTAGATTCATACACCTATGTTCTTTCTTGCCATTAAGCCGATTGTTAAGTTTGGGAGTGTGCAGCGCTGTCGGATCTGGTCGGCCGGGACTCTCTATCTTTATGACTCTATGCCCAGCCTCTGCAAGAAGACCGCCACAATATGGTCCAGCCCACAGGGCGGACAAGTCTAATATGGTTGAAGCTGCAGTATTGCCATCGGGCAGTAGAGGCGGATCTAACGGATCTGATTCACCTGCCAGAGCGACAGGTAAATGAAGGCCTATTGCAGTCTCAACCATGTCCTTTGCAGTCCGCTGGGCTGCGGTTGTTATAAGTGCTTCCCAAGGCTCTGCATCAAACTCTGTGCCTATCCATGCGGGTAATAGATCAATATCATCCTGCCGGGCGAGTGAAACCGCTATCCAGTCATCCTTGGTCTGGATCAAACGGCAATGGCGGTTCGGTGACCACAAACCAGGAGAGGCCAGTTCCAGCTCATCACCGCGCCACAAAGCTTGCTGCGCGTCAAAATCTATTTCTCCATTTGATGCCTTGACCAGCCGTTCACCTGCTTCTGCAATAGCTTTGAGTAACGCCGTCACGCTTGTTCTTCAATTGTGTGCACTAAGCCCCAATGAAGCGCTTGGGCTGCAACTATACGTTTGGCTGATAACATCATCCACATTGTGCGATGTCGTCCGATTGCCCGGGATATTGTGGCAGTACCGCCCGCTCCCGGGATTAGCCCCATGCTCAGTTCTGGCAAACGGAACCAAGCGTCGGGGGTCGCTATGCGATGATGTGCCGCGGCCGCAACTTCGATCCCCGAGCCGACGCAGGCTCCGCGCAAGATCACTGTTGCCTGCCTGCCAAGCGCGTCCAGCGCAATGGCGCAGTTATGCAGGGTGCGTGCAACATGCGCTTCGGCAAGGTCTTTTGCAGTTCCAAATTCGGGCAGTGATCCGCCGGTAGAGAAACATTTACCTGCGCCTTTTATGGTAACATCCGGTTTACTCGGATCGTCCAGGATATTGGCCAGGGCTTCATATAAAGCGTCGCGCATAGTCGCGGACATTTCATTACGAGTATCGGGGTCATTCAGCGTTAGGGTGATTTTATCCTGATCACGATCGGCAAAAACGAGATCGGCGGGAAAAGCAGGGGCTGCAGACGTAAATTTCCCCTTGTCCCGTTTGTGTGCGGTCAACCAGCGCTTGAACTCTTCTCCCCCCAGCAACGTGGAGTAGGCTAGGGATTCCACCTTGATCGCGTCTGGCAGAGCTAATCCGGACCCCAATCGTAATACTTGCGCTCCGATAGTGGCCGCTACCGGATTTACATTTGCTGAAGTGATGAGCAATTGGATCGCACCGTCAAATTGCGAGGAATCTATTGATACCCACGGAGCAGGCGCAACTTTAGCTGTGGTTAAGAGAACATCAAACTTTTCATCCAAAACAGATGGTAAATCTCCAGCGCGGTCAATACCGATAATGACGGCCTGAATTGCGGGGACAGGTCTCTGCCAGTCATCCGCATTGACTACCAGCACGGGTGTCCCGCCCAAAGCAGAAAAGCGGTCGGCACCCAGATAATCAGTTCCTTGCATGAATATAAGCCTAGGAGTCTTTAGCCTCTTTTGCCAGTTCGTCCTTTAGCACACGTCGCAGCAATTTACCGGTTTCATTATAGGGAAGCGCATCGCGTTGAAACCATTGTTCGGGTGTTTTGGTCGAGCGTAATTTGGCTCTCATAGCAACCGAGATTGATTCCGTGTCGGGATTGCCGGAGCGCGATACGATAACAGCGACAACCTTTTCACCCCATTGGGCACAAGGAATACCCAGAACAGCACAATCGGCTACGTCATCGAAGCTGCGTAACATGTCCTCTATTTCGCCCGGAGAAATATTTTCTCCGCCGCGAACGATCACATCGTCAAGCCGTCCGTCAACAAACAGATATCCGCCCTCATCAAGCCAGCCAGCGTCATTAGTTGGGAACCAGCCATCATCAGTGGTCGCTTTCTTGTTCAGATATTCACCTGAAACCTGATCGCCGCGAACATAGATTTCGCCTTTTTCACCGAGCTCGCAAATTGTTCCGTCTTCTCGCCGGATCTCAAGTTCTATTGTGGGAAGGGGTTGCCCGACAGAAGTTAATCGGCGGCGGATGTCCGGATCGCTGGATGTAAATGCTGCGCGATGGTCTTCTGCTCCCAAAAGAGCAATTGTCGAGCTGGTTTCAGTCAGTCCATAAGCATTGACGAATGCGACATGAGGCAACAATTTCATCGCCCGGGTAATGACCTGCTCAGGCATTTTTCCACCGCCATAAGACAGCGCTCGCAATGAGGGCAAAGTCTCGCCCGTCGTTTCCATGACGTCGAGAATGCGGTCAAGCATGGTCGGCACTACCATAGCATGGGTGATTGTTTCAGACGTCGCAGTCGCGACCCAGTCTTCTGCCGTAAACGCAGGCAGATAAACTATCCGGCGTCCACCATAAGCGGCTGTCAGAATCGCAGAGATACCGGCAATGTGATAGGATGGGACACTGATGAGTCCCGCTTCATCTTCATCGGCGCCGAGAAATTCGACCGTTGACATAACATAGGATGTTAGGTTGGCGTGCCGCAACACTGCTGCCTTGGGTTCGCCAGTTGTACCACTGGTAAAAAGCAGCACCGCAATATCATTTTCCGCTTCTGGCAGATCGATTTTTTCTGGCGTACTTCCCATCATGAACATGTCTTCAAATTCGCTTCGGGCGATTAATTCGACACCTTCAGCGGGACTTATACGCTGGATCATATCATCATCGACAATGATTGTGGCAGGAGCTGCCCGAGCGATCAGCTTGTTCAAATCCGCATCCACCAAGCGGTAATTTAACGGTATGAAAGATGACCCAGCCATCCCGCTTGCGAACAGCAATACTGGCAACGCGTTGCCATTCATGCCCAGAAAACCGGTATTTACTTTGCCTTTGCCAATTAACCAGGCGGCTACCTGACTGGCACGTGCACGATAGGATTCGAAATCATAGCCGCCATCTTTTTCTCCTAACGCTAGTCGGTCCGGGCAAGCATCAGCGGCAATTTCAAGTAATAAGGGCGTGTGCATGTCCGTCAGTCCGATGCCGGTAGCGGCTTCGCGCCTTTAATTGCCATAGGCACGCCGTTGAAGGCGAGTGATCCTTTGCCAGCCTTTGCTCCCAGAACTTCCAAACCGCTTTCCTCATCAACATAGCGTTTCCCAATCAGAACACCTTCTGAGAAGTCAGGGCTGATATCACCGGTTGGCTCGGCTGGATCATCAATTGGCAACACGAGAGCGCCGCCACATTGTAATTCGCCTTCAGCTTTTGGAGGTCTGACCACGACCATTTGCGAATCGCACACTGCGCTTTTCCAGCGCGATCCTGGCTTAAGGTTCATCTATTTATTTCCTTTCCTATAGTGGTTCAGTCTTTGATACCCACCGCCAATTTCGTCCATCAATAAGATATTCGACATAGAAAGTAAACGTAGTTATACAACTGAAAATTTTCAGAAGAGGCTTTCTATGTATCCAAGAAAATTTGCCGATACGTCGCCAGATCAGTCCGCTATCATAATGGCAACGAATGATACGGCAACCAGCTACGGCGAACTCGAGGCCATAGCCAATAAGGGCGCTCATATATTCCGTTCGCTTGGTATAAACGCAGGGGATACAATCGCAATCTGGCTGAAAAACTGTCTGGAATATTTCCAGATATATTTTGCGGCGCAAAGAGCAGGCCTTTATATTTGCCCGGTTTCGACCCAGCTTACTGCTGAGGAAGCTGCTTATATACTGAATGATAGCGATTCCAAACTGCTTATCACCCATGCGGATTTTCCCGCTGCGCAGACGTTACTGGATGCCCGAGCATCTCTTGTTCCCGGAATTTTACAAGTTTTTGATATTGGGGCCGGACTGAACGGCGCCTCGTCATGGAAAGAAGCTTTGAAGGAACAACCTGCATACCCTATCGCCGATGAAACTGCCGGTTTTCATATGGTCTATTCATCGGGAACAACAGGGCGACCAAAAGGAATCCGTTTGCCTTTGACAGGTGGCCCAGCCGATGAGCCTCATATGCTTGTTGACCGGATTTCAGAGCGTTATGGAGTAAGAAAAGGGAGTGCAATGCTTTGTCCTGCACCGCTTTATCACACTGCACCGCTGGCATATGGCATGGCGGCGCTTCGTCTGGGTGCCACGCTTGTCATCATGGAAAAGTTTGATGCCGAGGTTGCTCTCCGGTTGATCGAACAATATCGCATCACTTTCATGCAGATGGTGCCGACGATGTTCATTCGTTTACTCGCCTTGCCCAAAAAAGTGCGGGAAAGTTACGATCTTTCTTCGCTGGAAAAAATTGTCCATGCCGCTGCGCCATGTCCAGTAGAGGTGAAACGACAAATGATCGAATGGCTTGGTCCGATCATATATGAATATTATGGCGGATCGGAAGGAAATGGCGCGACCTTTATTACTCCGGAAGAATGGCTGAAAAAGCCGGGTTCGGTTGGCCGCGCTGATTGGGGAACGCTACATATATGCGACGAAGATGGGCGGGAACTGCCACCGGGAGAGGACGGTCTGGTTTATTTTGAAGGCGGGTGGGATTTCCAATATTTAAACGATGCGAAAAAAACGCGTGATGCTCGTCACCCGGTTCATGAGAACTGGAGCACGCTTGGCGATATTGGACATGTCGATGAAGATGACTATCTTTACCTGACCGACCGCAAGAGTTTCATGATCATTTCAGGCGGTGTCAATATCTATCCCCAAGAAACCGAAAACCTGTTACTCTTGCATCCTGAAGTAGCCGACGCCGCAGTGATCGGAGTCCCGCATCCCGAAATGGGTGAGGAAGTGAAGGCCGTGATTCAGCCGAAATCCTGGGAGGCCGCCGGTCCCGAACTTGCATCGCGGCTTATGAATTACTGCAAGGAAAATCTCAGTCCTCTGAAATGCCCGCGCTCGATCGACTTTGACCCAGCACTTCCACGGCATGAAACCGGTAAACTGTACAAGCAGGAGATCCGTAAACGCTATTGGCCGTGATATAGGATTGCCGGATATTGCTGATTTAAAAAGGTCAAACTTCACAAACTTCACACCAAGGAACCGCGCAAATGCGTGGAGAGTGGTATTATAATACCCTTCTAAATTGTAGCAGTCCGCGGGGTGGTTTTGCATGCTTAATTCGCGCGCGCGGAAGCATCATATTTGTTCACAGATTATCAAAGAGCCGGATCGGACATAGATTATCCGGGGATGTGTAGGAAAGAAAAATCCGTTTAGCGGGGATCGTTCAGATCTACCGAATATGCTCTTCACCAATCTCATATTCAATCGGCTTGAAACTACCGTTATTGGATTGGGGTGCGCTGCAGGCGGTCAGGCCTATGATCAGGTCCATTTGTGCTTTGAAACGGATCGTGTCACCAGCTTTCGATTTGGGTGGCTCGACGGAAAGTTCTCCGGTTTCTCCATCGACAGTGACGTTCATGAAACAGTTAAACGCCACCGGGATTTCGTCGGCGGAGATATCATAGGGGGCGAGGGCGGTTTTCAGGTTGCCGAAGCATCCGTGGTGGGGGGATTGATCGCCGTAGATGATCCGGAACGTGTCTTTCGAACAGGGCGTTAACAGAAAATCATGCCGGCCCACGTCATCATGGATGATGTCCAGCATGATATTGGACCGGTTGGAATAAAGCGGATCGCCCGTGGTCAGGAATATCCTCGACGCATAATCGAGCGTGCGTCCCGATGACAGGACTTCGGCGGTGTCATTGGCATTATATGCTAATAAATCAGCCACTTGTTCGCCATTTGGATCACGGACTGTGAGCGTCTGCCCTTTATTCAGGCGAAATGCTGTGCCGCTTCTTGGCTCTATTCTGTTCATTTCATCCCTCCAGATTGTCTTGTATTTCTCTTCTTTGGAACGGACAGCGCCAGCTATTATCGACTTTGCGACCGGAATATTGGGGCGCTTCGGAGCTGGTGCCAAAACGCGAAAGCATCGGGTTAATGCTCCCCTGAAGCTTGCGGTCGCGCTGCAATATGGTTTTTCGCATACCCTCATATTTGCGTTCGGCACGCAGGGTCTGAAACTGGGAATGGAGGTTGAGCACGATAGCGGGCCTGAAAAAACGGCGGGCTTTGCGGGAAGCGCGCGGGTGCAGGCCGATCGCGAAAAATGCGTGGCCGCCAAAGCTAAGCGAAAAATGCGCGTCGCTGGGATCACTGCTGACGCTCATGTCATTTTTATAGCCCAGCCAGACATCCTTATCGGTCCAGCTTTGCAAACGTTTCCATAAATATTCTTCATAGGCTCGCTCGCTGAGGGAGAGGGGGCCATCAAATAATATGATCAGCGAACGAAATCCGCGTTTCCGGTTTGCGTGCTCCTCGGTAAATCTGACGATGGCACTATGGAGCGCCACATCGTTCCAGGCCGATGTCAGCAGCCGCGCGTGGAGGACATATAGCCCGCCCTGATTAAGCGCAGACTTTGCACCAACACAGGGAAACTCCGTTCGTTCGATAAAGGAAATCAGCTCTCTTTCTTTGACCGGACCCCGGCGATCCGGTCTTCTGAGCGGTGGATACAGCAAATTGACCTCTGCAAGAATAGGGACGATGAACCAAGAACGCCTATCCCGATATCTGGTTGCAATGATGAGAGAAGCCGGACGGTATTTTTATGGCGCGGGTCAATTTTTTTGAGTGAGGGGCCAGATTTCAGCCGATCAATATCCGTAAGGGATCAAGACATCGCCGGGGCAGGGGGTGCGGGTGTTTCCGGTAGCGGGATGAACTCCTCGTTATCGGCGTCGGGCAATTTCATTCGTCCCGCTTTCCAGTCTTCTGCCGCTTGGGCGAGGCGGTCTTTTGATGATGAAACGAAGTTCCAGTAGATGAAACGCTCTCCCACAGGTTCGCCGCCTAATATCATGACTTTGGATTGCTCCGCGGCCTGTACGCTGGAAGCGCCTTGGCCGAGGACGAGCATTTTCCCTGCTTCGTAGCGCGCGCCGTCCATTTCTACTGCGCCTTCCGCGATGTAGAGGGCGCGTTCCTTGTGGCCATCGGGGATCTCGGCGGTTGAGCCGGGGGCCATGTCGAGATGGGCATAGAATAAGGGCGAGAGCGTTTTGGCACCTGCCGTCAGGCCATAGGCGCTGCCAGCAATCAGATGGCCGGTCACGCCGCCTTCGTCCCAGCATGGCAGATCGCTTCCGGAATGGTGCGAGAAGGATGGCGCGATTTCTTCTTGCCCGTCTGGTAGAGCGACCCATGCCTGAATCCCGTGCAGGCGATCACCGTGAGCGCGGGCGTGTTCGAACCGTTCGCTATGGGTGATGCCGCTACCAGCCGTCATCCAGTTGACTTCATGCGGTTTAACGGGTTGCTCGTAACCCAGGCTGTCGCGGTGCATGATCTCACCAGAGAACAGGTAGCTCACGGTGGACAGGCCGATATGCGGATGCGGGCGGACATCAAGGCTGCGGTCAGCGCCAGGTTGCAGTTCGATTGGCCCCATATGATCGAAAAAGACAAACGGCCCCACCATACGGCGCTTGGCAAAGGGGAGCACGCGGCCGACTTCAAAACCACCGCCAAGGTCACGGCGTCGCTGGTCAATTACCATTTCGATCATGTTGTTTCTCCTGATAATGCGCGGCATTCGACTATATCAGATATTCGGGTTGATGCCCATAATATGCTCCGGCGGCCTCGTGTCCCATTCGACCGGCTGGCGATTATAGCAGAAATCCGGCATCGGCGAGCATGATGACGCCCGTTATGGTAAAGCCCAGAACCGCGGCTCCAATGGCGTCGAGATGCGGCGAGAGCCAAGGCGGCGGTTTCAACGGACCGGCTCCTGCGCGGTGTTCGACCATCCGCCCCCCAATGCGCGGAACAGTGCGATCTGGCGGCGCGATACCAGGCCGTCTTGCTCGGCCAGAGCGGCCTGCGTTTCGGCAAGCGTGCGTTCGGCTTCGAGCGTTTGAAGCGAGTCGATCACACCCTCCCTGTTCTGCGCTCGCGTGATGCGCGCGGCCTTTTGTGCGGCCTGCTCGGCAGCGGTGAGCAAGCGGCGTTGATCGAGAGCGCGGGCATAATCAGACAGCGCAGTCTCGGTCTCCTGAAGTGCGGAAAGCACCGCACCGTCGAAGGCAGCCAGCGATTCGTCAGCCTCGGCATCGGCCATGTCGATGCGGGCTAAAACCGGCTCGCGGTTAGGGAATGCCCAATCAATGAGCGGGCCGAGCAGCAAACCAAGCGGACCACCGGAAAACAAGTTGCCGATGCTTGATGCTGACGAGCCGATAGAACCGCCCAGAGTGATTCGGGGGTAAAGGTCGGCCCTGGCCACACCAATCCGCGCAAAGTCGGCAAGCAACCGTTTTTCAGCCGCGCGCACATCGGGGCGGCGCGCAAGAAGTTCGGAGCCGTCGCCCACGGGAAGAGGAGCCTTGATCTCGAGCGGAATATTGCGCTCACCCGATATGGCGGGCAATTCGCTTGGCGTTCGCCCCGTCAATGTCGCAAGCGCAAATAATGCCGCATTTCTTTCTGCTTCCAGAGCAGGGACAGTGGCGGCTCGCTGATCGCGCAAAGTCTCGATACGCGCGACCGCCAGACCGTCTGTCAGGCCGACATCGTGGCGGTGGCGGGTAAGTCGCAGCGTGTCATCGAGCAAGCCAATGATCGATTTTTCCAGCGCGATCCGCGCGGCGATGCTTGCCGCATCGGCATAAGCGCGTGTGGTGTCTGCTACGACCATCACGCGCACTGCGTCGGCATTAGCCTGAGCAGCGGAAACATCCTGCCGGGCTGCATCAACAGCTTTGCTGACCCGACCAAAAAGATCGACTTCATAGGAAAGGTCGGCACCGATCGAGAAAGCAGCACCTGAACGATCACCGCCGGATGGCACTTGATCTTCCGCAAGACGCGAGTAACCACCCGATGCGGAAAGACCGACCTGAGGCAGGCGATCGGACCGTGCGCCGCGCAGGATCGCACGCGCCCTGGCAATCCGTGCGGTTGCCTGACGAATATCCGTGTTGGCGGTCAATGCGTCTTTGACCAGACCGTCAAGCACAGGGTCATCATATAGCCGCCACCACTGCGCGGGCAGTGGGCTTGATTTTACCACCGCGGCCTCGGCAGAGAGGAAGGGGCCGGACGCCTCTTTGGCGGCGGCGGGGAGGGGAGATGTTTCCAGATCCGGCCCCGCTGCACAAGCTGACAGGGCCAGTGCAGATGCGGCGGAAAGGATGAAGCTTTTGATTTGCATATCGATTACTCCTCAATCAGCGTGCAACAGGCCGGGCTTGGCGCGCCCGGCTGCACGGCTTTCGCGCAGTTCGGAGATGCGATCTCCCAAGGCGCGGCAAACGACGTAGAAAGTCGGTGCGAACAGCAGGCCGAAGCCGGTGACGCCCAGCATCCCGAAACAGACGGCGGTACCCAGCGCCTGACGCAGTTCAGCGCCAGCACCGGTCGCAACCACCAAGGGAACCGAGCCCAGGATGAAGGCAAAGCTGGTCATCAGGATGGGGCGCAGACGGGTGCGGGCTGCTTCGACCGCAGCTTCAACCGGGGACAGGCCGTGCAGGCGTTCCCCTTGCCGGGCAAACTCGACGATCAGGATCGCATTTTTCGCGGACAGCGCGATCAGCACAATGAGGCCAATCTGGGTCAGGACATTATTGTCCATGCCGCGAATATTGACGCCCACCATCGCAGCCAGCAGACACATCGGCACGATCAAGATGATCGCCAGTGGTAGGATCAGGCTCTCATATTGCGCTGCGAGCACGAGGAAAACGAGCAGTACCGCAAGGGCAAACACATAAATTGCAGTATTGCCTGTATTCGCCTGTTGAAAGGCGATGCCCGTCCACTCGCTATCATAACCGTGAGGCAGCGTTTCGGCGGCCACTTTCTCCATGGTCGTGAGCGATTGCCCAGTCGATCCGCCCGGCGCTGTGTCACCATCAATAGCCACAGCCGGAGACAGATT
>JADMKQ010000200.1 GCA_015478735.1 Sphingorhabdus sp.
ATCTTCATGGTTCATTTCCCAGTTACCTTGTGCCAATTGCCCTCCAATCGCACATATCCCGGAACGAGAATATCATCATATTAGATACAGGCATTTCCAGATCGGACGCCTGCTTACGATAACCATTTCGACTTTGAGGTCAATGCAAGACAGGTTCGCAAAGCTTACTGGTGAAACTGAAACCTGCCGTTCACTCACACAGACAAGTGAACGGCAGGATATCATTTTAGAACTTCATATCGACTGCCAGTGCAATATTGCGCGGACGATCATAAATCGCGTTATAGGCATTGCCGGTGTTGCTGGTAATCGTTGTCCCCAAGGGCACAGCACCCGCAGTCTGCTTGATACGCTCGTCAGTCAGATTACGTCCGATCAGAGCAATCGACCATTTGTCGTCGATATGGCCAAGCGAGATACGCGCACCCATTTTGACATAGCCATCCTGACGCGTGCGGGGGTCAAGATTGGCCGCTGCAATATAGGCGCTCGAAAAATCGGCATTAAGATTGATGCCCAGTTTCATAGAGTCGCTGACCGGATGGCTAAAGTCTCCGTTCAGGTTGCCGGACCATTTGGGTGACAATGTATTGCGCTTGCCAGAATAGTCACAAAATCCGTCCGGTGAATCGGGAACTTGCAGATAATAGCATTGCCCTTCGATGAAGTTGGTGAACTCGAAATCCAGATAGGCCAAAGAGCCGCTGAGTGTGAAATGGTCATCCACCGCCCAGCGCATATCCGTTTCGATACCCTGGGTGCGTGCACCGGAAGCATTCCGGACGTTGAAATTCAGCGTGCCGTCAAACACATTGGTCTGCAAATCCTTATAGATTGTCCGGTAGGCAGACACGCTCCACGCAAAGGAACGGGATTTATATTTAAGGCCCGCTTCATAGTTATCCGCGCGTTCGTCGGTAAAGATGAATGAACCGGGGCGCGCGACCGTCGTCGAGTCAGGGAGCGAGTTTGACCGCACGTCAAAACCGCCAGCTTTCGTGCCGCGCGCGAACGAAGCATAGGCCATCAGGTCATCGGTAATGTCATACTGGATATTCGCCATCGGGTTAAAGCTATCCTCGCTCAGCTTGCCCGAAATACTATGCTCCTCGATATTAAGCGCGCGGAAGGTGGCAGTTACAATGGCCGGGTTAAACGTATTGAGCGGCCCCTGCACAATGACAAGATCGCGTTGTCCGGTTTTCTTCTCATGGTTGAACCTTGCACCAACTGTCACACGCAGCGCATCGGTGAGCGACAACTCACCTTGAGCAAAGACCGAAATAAGGTCGGATTTCTGCGAATAGACCCGGTCGTTGGATGTATCGCCCAAGGCATTGAACGGAGGGCCAAAGGCTAAAAAGGTCGGGTTGAATTCGACCTGATCATTAACTTTCAGGCTGCTGTTCTGGTAAAAGACACCTGCGATATAGTTAAATGTCTCGCCGCCGGGAGAGGTCAGACGCAGTTCCTGCGAAAACTGGCGATAATCCTCTTGCATCGCCGTACCATCAAGGAAACTTGGCGCGACAAAATCGACATCAACCAGCTCTCGTACCTTGTAATCCAGATAGCCGGTGGTCGAAGTCAGGACATGGTCCCCCAGCTCCAGATTCGCGTTGACAACAATGTCGAATATTTCATTGTCACTCTCATAGCCGCCGTCGGCGCGGACATAATCTTCCGTGGTATCGACAAAGAGCGGGCCGCTAAAAACGGCATTATAAGTCCCCACTGCACCAAAGATTTCGCGTGGCTGTCCCTTTGTCTTGAAATGGGCATATTCGCCTTTGACATCGAGCGAAAACGGACCGCCATTATCGTAATCGACTATGCCGCGAACGAAGGCTTCCTTGACGTTGGGTTCTTTGCGGTCCAGTTTCGTGTTATAAAAATACCCGTCCATCGAGCGATAATAACCCACGACCCGCGCGCCAATATCCTGCGTTACCGGACCGGAAAGAACACCGGTGATCTTTGCCTCGTTATGATTGAATTCGTAAAGAGCATTGACCGATGCTTCCAGTTCGTTCGACGGGCGGCGGCTCACCACGTTAACGGCGCCCGCGATAGCATTTTTACCGAATAAAGTAGGCTGCGGCCCGCGTAGAACTTCTACACGTTCCAGATCGACAAGCGGCATACGGCTAAGCTGGTCCCGTCCGTAATAAATGCCATCAACGAACATCGCCACGGACTGTTCAAAGCCCTTGTTATCACCCGATGCAATGCCGCGAATTGCAATGCGATTGGCAATCGCCGTCTGAGTGATTTTGAGGTTGGGAATCGAGGACGCAACCGATTCAAGATTGGTTTGTCCGTATGATTCGATAGTCTCACCCGATACGGCGGAAATCGAAATCGGCACGTCGGACAGACCCTCTGCACGCTTTTGCGCTGTCACAACAATTTCAGTCAGGCCGCCACGCTGAGGCGCGCTGTCTTCCTGCGCATAAGCCACGCCAGGCATCGCAAAAACCGAGACCATCAAAGCCGTAGAAATAGTATTTTTCATTCATATCCTCCCCATATCCAGTCTGGATGACTGCGCTGCAATTTATCTTGCGTTCATCCTGCTACTATGCATAAGTATGTTTATGCAAGTTAGTTTTTTGGAGTGGAGCAATAAGTTATAATGGCGATTCCCGACCTGTTACGAAAGAATCTGCAATTGCCTGCAATTGTCGCGCCGATGTTCCTGGTATCAGGGCCGCAGATGGTGATCGCGGCATCGCGTGCCGGCCTGATCGGCTCTTTCCCCGCTCCCAACGCGCGCACTCCGGAAATATTGGAAGACTGGCTTGGCGAGATTGAAGCGGCCCTTTCGGATGATTCCGATCCGGCCCTCTGGGCAGTAAACCTTGTCGTGCATCCGTCCAATGACCGCTTCCCAAGCGATCTGGAAGCTGTGGTCCGTCACAAGGTGCCACTAGTCATTACGGCTTTGGGTAGTCCCGCTCGCGTAGTGGATGCTGTCCATGATTATGGCGGGCTGGTCTTTGCGGATGTCAATTCCGTGGGCTTTGCGCGCAAGGCTGCTGCCGCAGGGGTTGACGGGCTGGTGCTTGTCGCTTCCGGCGCTGGCGGACATACCGGGCTGACGGCGGGCTTTGCCTTTGTCGAGGAAGTTCGCCAGTTCTGGGACGGGCCGATAGTTCTTGGCGGTGCAATATCAACCGGCCATGCGGTGCGCGCAGCAGAGATATTGGGCGCGGACCTTGCCTATCTCGGCACATCGATGATTGCGTGTGAAGAGAGCTTGGCCGACAATGCCTATAAAGAAATGGTCGTGGCCGCAGGTGCCGAAGATGTCATTCCGTCCAAAGGAATAACCGGTGTCACGGCCAACTGGCTCCGGCCCAGTCTGGTTGCGGCGGGCTATGATCCCGCGAATATGCAGGAAGATAAAAAGCCCAATTTTGAAAACGCGCAGGACGATGCAAAAGCGTGGAAAAACGTGTGGTCTGCCGGGCAAGGCGTTGGCGCAGTGCAAGCTGTGGAACCGCTTGCGATAATCGCGCAGCGCTTGAAGAAAGAATATCAGGCGGCGGTAAAACAGCCCGCATTTTAGGAAAGGAGATTTCAGATGACAGTTGAACTCGTAGGAACCGTCCGCTCGACGTTAAAGGAAAGCGATAATCCTTATATCGGGGGTGCATGGCAACCGACCTATAATGAATGGAACGCAATTTTCTCCAACGGCGATGCGCAGGTGATCGGCACGATTCCTGATGATATTGACGGCGTATATGTCCGTACCGGCGAGAACCAGATCCACGAGCCTATTGGCCGTTATCACCCCTTTGATGGCGACGGATTCATCCATGCGATGAGCTTCAAGGATGGCCGCGCAAGCTATCGCAGCCGCTTCGTGCGGACCAAGGGATTTCAGGCAGAGCAGGAAGCCGGGCACTCCTTATGGGCTGGTCTTCTGGAACCGCCGCATAAATCGACCCGTCCCGGCTGGGGCGCTCAGGAATGGCTGAAAGACAGTTCCTCAACCGATGTCTGTATTCATGCCGGAAAAATCCTCTCATCCTTTTACCAGTGCGGGGAAGGCTACCGGCTTGATCCGTTTACGCTCGAACAGGATGGCACCGAAGGCTGGGTTCCGCTCGATGGCATATCGGCGCATTGCAAAGTTGATGAAACGACCGGAGAACTGCTGTTTTTCAACTATTCCAAACACGCACCCTATATGCATTACGGCGTGGTCGGGCCGGACAATAAGCTCAAACATTATGTGCCGATCCCGCTCAAAGGACCGCGTTTGCCGCATGACATGGCTTTTACAAAAAACTACTCTATTCTCAATGACTTACCTCTATATTGGGATCCTGGATTGTTGGAAAAGGGACTCCATGCAGTCCAGTTCTATCCCGACCAGAAGTCCCGCTTCGCAATCATCCCGCGCTTTGGCCAGCCCGAGGACATCCTCTGGTTCGAGGCTGAACCATGCTATGTGCTGCACTGGCTAAACGCTTGGGAAGAAGGGGACGAGATCATACTCGACGGCTATTTCCAGGAACAGCCCATGCCCAAATCCTACGAAGGTGCGCCCAAGGGTTTTGAACGCATGATGGCCTATCTTGACCAACAACTCCTGAAGCCCAAACTGCACCGCTGGCGCTTCAACCTCAAAACCGGAGAGACAACAGAGGAACGGCTACGCGACGAGATTATCGAATTCGGTATGTTCAACCAGAAATATGCCGGACGCAAATATCGCTACGCCTATAGCGCCATCCCGGAGCCCGGCTGGTTCCTGTTCCGCGGGCTTGTCAAACATGACCTTGAAACCGGCAAGGATGAACGCATTGAATTCGGTCCCGGCCGCTACGCAAGCGAAACTCCGTTTGCACCGCGCATCAATGCCAAGGATGAAGACGACGGTTATCTGGTATCTTTTGTCGCCGACATAAATACGGATCAATCGGAATGCGTGCTGATTGATGCCAAGAATATCGCAGCAGGCCCCGTTTGCCGCATCATATTGCCGGAACGTATCTGTTCTGGCACCCATTCTACCTGGGCCAACGGCGATGATATCGGCATGCCTTCTAACAGCATACTCGCGGTCTGACATGATTGCTGCAGGGGAGGAAAAGCGCCAAAAGTACAGAGCAAGCGGCTGGTGGGGAGATCAGACGCTAAGTGACATGTTCCTCGCTAATGCTGCGGCATATCCGGATCGAATAGCATTGGTTGACGCGCCAAATCGTGAAATTTTTGCATTCGGCGAACCGCGCCGCCTAAGCTACGCCGAGCTCAAATCCGATATTGACAGATTATCCTGCATATTATTGCGTGCGGGGGTTGCCAAAGATGATGTAATCTTGGCTCAGCTCCCGAACATTAGCGAGTTTGTTGCACTCTATTTCGCGGTCGCGCAAATTGGAGCAATCATCAGCCCCACTGCGGTGCAATATCGAAGCCATGAGCTAAAGAGCCTGATCGAGATCGTCGAGCCCAAAGTTTTTGTCTGTGCTACCAAGGTCAAAGGCTGCGATCATGTCAAAGTGGCACAATCCTTGATCGGCGATTCAGTCCGGTTAATGACGTTCGGGCCGGATACGCCATCCGGAGCGATTGACCTTTCCAATGCAGCCAATGATAAAGACGCCGACACAGCGATACTTCTGGATCATGTGGCAGCCAACCCTGTCAATGCGGACGATATTTTTACAATCTGCTGGACATCCGGCACGACTGGGACACCTAAGGGCGTACCGCGCAGTCACAACCACTGGGCCGCTGTTGCAGCCGCTGGCTATGAGGCTCTAAAGGTTGAACAGGGCGATATTCTACTGAATCCCTTCCCATTGATTAATATGGCCAGTATCGGCGGGATAACCATGTGCTGGCTTACAATCGCTGGGACAATGGTATTGCACCACCCCTTTGATCCAGCAGTATTTCTGGAACAGATTAATACGGAACGGCCCAACCTGACCATCGCCCCGCCTGCGGTGTTGAATATGTTAGCGCAAAACCCAGCGCTTCTTGCCAATGTTGACCTGTCATGCCTGCGGGTTATCGCCTCGGGCTCTGCTCCGCTCTCCCCGGATATGGTGCGCGAGTTTCAAGAGAAATGTGGCATAATCATCGTCAATGTCTTCGGATCGAACGAAGGCATGAGCTTTATCACCGGCGAAGCTGATGCACCTGACCCCGAACTGCGAGCTTGCCTGTTTCCTCGAAATAAACCCTATCAATCCCCCTATGGAGTTGTTCGTTCGATCAATATCGAAAGCCGCCTGATTTCACAGAATGATGGCTCGGTAATTGAAGAATGCGACATTGCTGGCGAGCTGCAAATCCGTGGACCTTCCCTGTTCGAAGGCTATTACGGATCGCCCGAACAGACCGAAGAAGCCTTCACAGAAGATGGCTGGTTTTGCACCGGCGATTTGTTCGAAATTGCCGGAGACGGTGCATTTTATCGTTTCGTTGGCCGGTGCAAAGATCTAATTATTCGGGGCGGCATGAATATTTCACCCGAAGAAATAGACCAGTTGCTAGAAGGCCATCCAGCCCTCGCAGAAGTTTCAGCATTCTCTTTGCCGGACCCGACTTTGGGCGAAAGAGTGGGCCTCGCCTACGTGCCGCGGGCAGATAATGATGTAACTCTGGACGATATCAGCGAATATCTTTGCGCCAAGGATTTTGCCATATTCAAATTCCCCGAACGGCTCGTCCGATTTGACAGCCTGCCACGCAACGTGACCAACAAGGTCATGCGCAGCGAGGTGAGAGAGAGGGCGCTAGCCATGATAAAGGAAGGAAACTGACATGCCGCGCGAGGTTTATATTCTGGGCGGTGCGCAAACCGATTTTGCGCGCAACATAGAGCGCGAAGGCGGCGGCATGTTCGAACTGTTCCGCGATGTTGCCGAAGCTGCCTTTACTGCCACGCAAATTGAACCGAAGGAAGTCGAGGTTGCCCATGTCGGTAATTTCGTCGGTGAGCTTTTTGCCGGACAAGGGCAACTGGGCGGCTTTTTCGGTCATGTGCATCCGGACTTGGCGGGAATTCCTGCGTCACGGCACGAAGCGGCCTGCGCATCGGGTTCCATTGCGATACTGGCCGCAGCCGCAGAAATCGAAGCCGAGCGCTATGGTCTTGCTTTGGTGCTCGGTATCGAATTGATGCGAAATGTGCCCGGACAAAAAGCCGCCGAATATCTTGGTGCAGCGGCGTGGACAGGCCGCGAAGCACAAGAGGCCCGTTACCTTTGGCCCTATATGTTCTCTCAGGTTGCCGCAGAATATGAAGAACGCTTCGGATTGGACCGGGCGCATCTTCGTGCGATTTCGGAGAATAATTTTGCCAACGCAAAACGCAATCCTAATTCACAGACACGGGGTTGGTCGCTGGGGCCTGATAATTTTTCAGAAAGCAATGACGAAGCCAATCCTCCTATTGAGGGCAGCCTTCGTAAGTCAGATTGTGGTCAGGTGACGGACGGGGCGGCGGCGATCTTTCTGGCATCACGAGAAGTAGCAGAAGCCTATGCCAGAAAACGTGGAATCCCGATGGAGAGCATTCCGCGTATCAAGGGATGGGGTCATTCGACTGCGCCCTTACTCTACTCAACCAAGGTTACTGCTAGTCGCGGAGAGTCCTATATCTTCCCCAGTGTGCGCAAGGCGATGACTGATGCCCTCACCCGCGCAGAGATGCCAGATATATACGCATGTGACGGAGTGGAAGTGCATGATTGTTTTTCCATCACCGAATATATGGCGATTGACCATTTCGGTATCACGCCCCCCGGTGAAAGCTGGCGAGCGATCGAAGACGGCACGATTGCGCTCGGCGGCAAGCTGCCGGTTAATCCGTCCGGTGGTCTTATAGGTCTTGGTCATCCCGTAGGCGCCACAGGCGTTCGCATGATGCTCGATTCCTGGCAGCAAGTGACGGGAAATGCCGGTGATTACCAAGTTGAAGGCGCTAAAAACATGGCCAGCTTCAATGTTGGCGGAAGCGCGACTACTTCTGTCAGCTTTGTGGTTGGTATTTGATAGGATGCCTGAAGCTTTCATTTATGATGCAGTACGCACACCGCGCGGCAAAGCAAAAGCTGATGGCGGCTTGGCCACCTTAACGCCGCAGGAACTTATCAAACAGCAAATCGCTGCACTGGAGGATCGCAGCGAGGGGTCCACCGGCCAAGCCGAGGCGCTTATTCTGGGCTGCGTTGGACAGGTGGGCGATCAAGGCGGTAACATCGCTCTCGTTTCCAAACTGCATACGAGCCTGCAAGATGATTGCGCCGCCTATAGCATCAATAATTATTGCGCATCGGGTTTGTCCGCTATTGGAATGGCGGCCGCACAAGTAGCATCGGGACAGACGAAGCTGGTCTTGGCTGGCGGCGTCGAATGTATGAGCCGCGTGTCGTTTATGGGCGACAATGCAGCTTATTATAATGATTCCAGCTTTCCGGCTCGTAGCCTGTATATGCCCGTGGTGCTGGCTGCAGACCGGCTCACTAATAACGAAGAGATCAGCCGCACTGAACTTGACGCTGTAACCCTCGCCTCGCAACAGAAAGCTGCGGCAGCAGAAGAGAATACCGCGTTACAAAAATCACGCATAGCTACAGCTAGTCTTGACACCGAAGAGTGCATCAGACCGCAAACTAATGCGGCTTCGCTCGCCGCGATGCCAGCCGCATTTGGTGGGCTGCAAAAACAATATGCTGCAGCATTGGAGGGTGAGACATTCACACCACAACTTACACTCGGTCATGCTCCTCCCGTATGTGATGGGGCTGGATTGGCAGTTGTCGGAGGCGCCAACCTTGGTCTGAGACCACGCGCGCGCATTCTCGGCTTTGCTGAGATGGGCGGTGATCCCGCAGCTTCTTTGACAGCCGGGTTTAGCGCGATGGATAAGGTTTTAGCAAAAACCGGTCTTTCATTGGAGAACATGGAGCGTATCGAGTTCATGGAAGCTTTTGCCGTCACGATTGCCAAATTCATGCGTGACCGCAAGCCCGATCCCACACGAGTGAACGTCTCCGGCGGACATATCGCCAAGGGTCATCCCATGGGCGCAAGCGGCGCTATTCTGGTGTCCACCCTGCTCGACAGCCTGGATGCCTGTGACGGCACGCTTGGCCTCGTGGTGATGAGCGGCGCGTCGGGTGTTGGCACCGCGATGATAGTTGAACGCGTAAATTAAGCAGGAAATAATGACAGGAAAACTAAGCGACCTTATCGCACGGCATGAATCAACAATAAATGCCGCCATTGATGCTGTTAATACGCGCAAAAACTGGAGCCCGTTTCGCGACTCCCCCAGTTCGCGCTTTCACACACCCGGTGCACCAGAGGCCGGAAAGGCCGCATTTGAAGCGCAATTAGACACGCCGTTCGATCTGGACCAACCGGGCATATCCAGTCGCAGCGGCGCTGAAGTTTCGCCGTTCACCCGGCAACCACTCGGCATTGATTACCCTGTGAGCGAACCGGCTGCCCTGATTACCGCAGCGCAAGGAGCAATGGTGCAGTGGCGCAAAACCGATCCTGAAGTGCGGATTGCGCTCTGTCTGGAAATGGCGGAGCAGCTTTACGCCCGCAATTTTGAAATGGCGCATAGCGTGATGCATGTTGCGGGGCAAAGCTACACTCAGGCTTTCAGCGGCAGCGGTCCCAATGCCCTTGACCGCGGGATTGAGGCGCTTGCCTATGCCGCAAAGGCGATGCGCGATGTCTTGCCAAATGCGCGCTGGGACCGCACATTCGGGAAAGAAGATGTCTCGCTCGAGAAACATTACACGCTGGTTCCGCGCGGTATCGGGCTTGTTATCTGCTGCGCATCTTTCCCGACGTGGAACGCTTATCCGGCCATGTTTGCGAGCCTGGCAACGGGCAACCCGGTCATTGTCAAACCCCATCCCATTTCCATCCTGCCGATGGCCATCGTGGTGCAGCAATGTCGCAGAGTGCTGGAGCAATATGGTTTTGACCCCAATCTTGTCTCGCTCGCGGTGGACTCAATGGAGACACCGATTGCCCAGCGCTACATTGATGATCCGGCTGTCCAGATTGTCGATTTCACCGGCAGCCCGCGCTATGGCAGCCATCTGGAGTCCACCGTCACCGGAAAACTGCTATTCACAGAGACGGCCGGGATCAATTCGGTGGTTCTGGAATCGTGCGAGGATCTGATCGCGACGGCCACCGCCATTGCCCGCGCAACTTGCCTGTTCTCCGCTCAGATGTGCACCAGCCCGCAGAATATCTATGTTCCGGCTGGCGGAATCAAGACCGGTTCAGGACACGCCTCTTTTGAGGAGGTCGCCGCCGCACTGGTGGCAGCGGTTGATGCAATAGCGGATAATCCGAAAACAGCAGCCGGTATCATGGGCGCTGTCCAGGCCGAGCCAAGCTGCGACATTGTACGCGATATTGCCAAACGCGCCGGGCAAAATCCGGACGCACGGATATTGCGGAAATCGTCCAGCTATCCGCATCCCGATTTTCCGGACGCCCGCACGATGACGCCGCTGGTTGTCGCCCTGCCCGCCGATAATGCTGCACTTTATGCCGAGGAGCATTTCGGCCCCGTGATGTTCATTATCGCAGCATCCGATGGCGATGCAGCCGTCTCCGAAGCAACCGCTTTAGCAAAGCAACACGGAGCGATTTCCTCCTATCTCTATTCCACGGACGAGGCATTTATCGACCGCTCGCTTGATGCTTATGCCGAGGGGGGAATGAACCTGTCGATCAACCTGCACGGCGCGATGTGGGCTAATTTCGCCGCAGCCTATAGCGATTATCACGTATCGGGCCTCAATCCGGCGGGCAACGCCTGTCTGGCCGATCTTGCTTTTGTCGCGGGCCGGTTTCGCATCGTTCAACACCGCCGCCCGGCACGCACAAAGGTCCCAAGTCATGCCGCATAATCACAGCGATTTTATCGGCGCGTGGAGCCTCGTCGACTGGCGGATCGAATATTCCGACGGCAACGTAACCCGCCCCTTCGGCGATGATGCCCACGGTTATATTGTCTATTCACAGGACGGCACGATGACCGCCAGCATAGCCAAAAACGCGCGCCCCGCTTTCGGCCTCGCCAACGCTCGCAGCGCCAGCGAACAGCAAAAAGCCGCCGCGTTCGACAGCTATTTCCACTATGCCGGCCCGTGGGACGTAGACGGCGAAGAAGTAGTCCACACAGTCACCATGTCGCTAAACCCCGATATGACCGGAACCCGGCAACGCCGCACCGCGCGGTTCAGCGGCGATGGCGAACTGACGCTCTCTGCCTTTGAAGCTACAAAGAACGGCGGCGAACGCCACCATATCCTGCAATGGCGGAAGATCGCCAAAGAGGGGTAGTTTAGCTATCCAGGTGAGGGGCTTGAAAGACATGCGTCACTATTCCTCGCCCAGTCCATCTCATACGTCGCGGGCACCTTCTTTCCGCTACCCGTCGTATTGCTTCCATCGCTGGGATCATAGTAAATCCATGCCATGCTATTATCGAATGAGGAAATTCGGTCATTGTCGCGCTTTGCGAGTAACGCGTCGATTTCTCGCTGCTCGGTGCGAGAGCCTCTGATCATGCGAATAGAACCATCACGAA
>JADMKQ010000201.1 GCA_015478735.1 Sphingorhabdus sp.
CGGGATTGAGCTTTCGTCAGGAGCGATCCGGAATCACCGGCCTGATATCATGTACAAAGCGTTTGAAATTGCGGGCTATGACAAAGCCGCGGTGGATACCGAGTTTTCCGGCATGATAAACGCGCTGAAATATGGCGCACCGCCCCATGGCGGTTCTGCACCGGGCGTTGACCGTATCGTGATGTTGCTGGCGAATGAGCCCAATATCCGTGAAGTTGTGCTTTTCCCGATGAACCAGAAAGCGGAAGATTTGATGATGAGCGCCCCAAGCGGTGTTTCCGCCAAGCAATTGCGCGAGCTTCATATCCGTGTCGTGGAGCCACCGAAAGAGGGATGAGCGAAGCGGGGCAACCAATAGAAAAACGGTTTCAACAGGGCGATACGGACCTCTGCTATTTTGAGTGGGGCAATCCGGATGATCCGACGATCCTGATGGTTCATGCCACCGGTTTTCATGCGCGTTGCTGGGACAAAACTATCGGCGCGCTGCCGCCGGGCTATCATGTTATCGCGGTTGACCAGCGGGGCCATGGCCGCAGCGGTAAGCCCGACAGCCTGAGCGATTGGAGATTGGCGGCGCGAGACTTGGCGGCACTGGTAGCCGAATTCGACTTAAAAGAGGTGATCGGCGTCGGTCACAGTATGGGCGCGCATGTTCTGGTGCAGGTCACCAGCGTTTTGCCAGAGCGGTTTGAGCGGTTGATGTTGATCGACCCGACAATTGCTGATCCGGAAATTTATAAAAACCCGCCCGATTTCGCGGATCTTGACCCGAGCCAGAACCCAGTATCGCGGCGGCGGAGCTATTGGACTTCACCGGAGGATATGTTTGCGGCATTCCAGGACCGCCATCCCTTCAATCTCTGGCAGCCCGGTGTGCTGATGGATTATTGTCAATATGGCCTGCTGCCTGCCCCTGATGGAGAGGGCTTCGTTCTGGCCTGTCCGCCCTTTCTCGAAGCCTCGGTTTATGAGGGGTTTCGCATGGTGGACCCGTATCCTTTCGTTAAACGCATATCCTTGCCGGTCGCAATTTTACGCGCGCAAATGGCCAAGGATGAGGTAACTTCGGTGAGAGATTTCGCCAACAGCCCGACCTGGCCCGGTCTGGTTGACTGCTTTGCGAATGCGAAAGAGCTTCATATTCCTGAATTGTCCCATTTTATGCCAATGCAGGCCCCTGAACGGATTGCGGATTATATCGTGAACGGGCTTTAATGACGGGTTTCGGCGGCGGGATGCGTTGTTAAGCTGTTCCAGTGATTAGACCCATTACCCGAAAACAGGGTTAACCGATTCGTTCTTTTACTATTCCTATACTATGGTGATGCTTGCCGGTGGCGCAGCGGAAATTATTAAGGCGTAGCATGAACAAACATATCGATCTGTCCGACTATGAAGCGGGCGAAAAATTTGATGGCGATTATTCAGATGCGCTGAATGACGTGCAAAAGCGGCTGGCCCATGTTCATTCCAAGCATATCATTCACGGGAACCGGACAATCTTGGTTTTCGAAGGCTGGGACGCAGCGGGCAAGGGCGGTTGCATCCGGCGGATGACTGCCGAATGGGACCCGCGCTATTTTGAAGTTTTCCCGATTCGTGCGCCCACTCAAGAAGAACTCGACCGGCATTTCCTTTGGCGGTTTTGGAAACGCTTGCCGGGCAGCCGTGAAATCGCTGTGTTCGACCGTAGCTGGTATGGCCGCGTTCTGGTGGAGCGGGTTGAGGGGTTTTGCAGCGATGCCGAGTGGAAGCGCGGCTATGATGAAATCAATGAATTTGAAGCGCAGCAAATTGATGGCGGCACGCATCTGGTCAAACTGTTCTTTCACGTTACCCAGGAAGAGCAGGACAGCCGTTTTGCTGACAGGTTGAACACACCGCATAAGCGCTGGAAAATCAACAAGGACGATTTTCGTAACCGATCCAAACGATCAGCATATCTTGAAGCTATGAGCGATATGTTCGCGCAAACAGATACGCGATGGGCACCGTGGAAGGTGATTGATGGCAATAACAAGAAAGCCGCCCGTATTGCAGCCATGACGTATATCGCGGAAAAGCTGGAGGCTGCATTACCCAAGGAGTTGCCGGAAGTGGACCCCGAACTGGTCAAGCTGGCCGAAGAAGCTTTTGGCTATAAGGCGGACTAGATACAATATCAGATCCGCCAATAAAGCATCATCCTTTGTAATTTTTCCCGATATAGCGGGTCAGTGTTGCATCACCCTGAAAACGTGGGCCGCGCGGGTTGAGCGTGTCATAAACAACGGCATTTTCCAGGACGCGCTTCACATAATTACGCGTCTCGGTAAACGGTATTTCCTCAATCCATTTCAGCCAGTCGATACCGCCCAGACGAGGATCGCCATTGCTTCTCAACCACTTGTTCACATTACCGGGGCCAGCATTATAAGCGGCAACGGCTAGGGGATAGCTGCCGCCATAATTGTTGAGCATACGCTGGAAATAGCTGCTGCCCAGCCTGACATTATAGAGCGGGTCGCTCGTCAATGCAGATGCGTCATAGGAAAGCCCGATTTTGCCGGATTGTTCCCGCGCTGTGCCGGGCATCAACTGCATCAATCCGCGCGCACCAGCGTGGCTGATCGCGGCTTGGGCAAATTGGCTTTCCTGACGTGTGATGGCGTGAATGATCGTCCAGTTGCTTTCCTGACCCGTGGGGACTGACATGGTCGGGAATGACGTTTCATCAATCGGTCCGACATCGGTGCTGAGCGCACTGATACCCTTGATAACGCCAAGATCGCGAGCACCCACACGCTGGGCCAGATCACTTAGCAGCATGTAGTCTTTGGGGCTTTGTGCATTATACGCAAGTGCGCGATGGAAGCGGATCTGTTCGCTCCAGGGGCCAGTCTTTATCGAGGCTTTCGCGGCTATCACCAAAGGCTGTTGGTCATAGGCCCGCCGGTCCTGATCGGTGATCTCGATATCAGGTTTGCGGTCGAATTTAGGCAAGGACCGTCCCAGCCGTTCCAGTGCAAGCTGGCCATAGAAATAGCCGGGGAAAGCGGCAGCATTCTCGAAATAGGCTTTTGCTTGTGCGGGTTGTCCTGCTTCGGCTGCCGCGCGTCCGGCCCAGTAATAGCCTTTCGAGCGAATATTGGGGCTGTTATAAGACCGCGCATAGCGATCAAACATCGCTATTGCCTTGGCGGGTTGGCGCTCACCCCATAAGGCGGCATTACCTGCGAGCCATACAAGATCCGAATATTTGTCGCGGATTCTGCTGTTCTCTTCGGCAATATCGGTTGGCTTAGTATAGGCGTCATCCACTTTTGATGCGATGTTATAAGCCAGCGACCACTGTTTGTCATTGGCAGCAGCTTCGGCATTGATAAGATTCGCTTCATACCATGTCGCAATTTGAGATGGATTGCTTGGCCGCACACTGAGCACAGGGCGATTCGCCATCAGGTTACGGGCGTTGTAGCTCTGTCCCTTGTTACGCAAATAGCGCGCCCGGTCAGCAATAAAGCCGGCATCGCCGCGGGCAAGAGAGGCAACCGCATTCGCTTTTGCATCGGCATCAGGTGATTCTCTTAATTGTGCCAGACGCGCTTCAAAAACGACGCGGCGTCCGGGCGAAGTAAATCCCAATTGACCAGCCGCTGCCGGAAGCGAGCGTGCCCACAGCAATGAATCCATCCGTGCATCATGGTCTTCCATGGTCAGGACAGAACTGAACTGGCGTAGCAGCATCGTCTCAACTTCGAGCGGCAAAGCTCCGCCGCGCCATGCCTGTCTGGCCATGTCATTGGCTTTCAGGCTCTGCCCCCTCGATCGCAGGGCCAGTGCATAATGGGCAGCGCCCTTGTTGGTGAGCGGTTCAAACCGGTCAAAAAAGGTAATGACACGGTCGGGAGAAAAGCTGGCGATATTGATCGACTGCTCTGCGGTGCGCCGCATCCGTGTGTCGTCCGGCCAGCCGGGATAGGTGAACAGGAATCCGGCATAATCCTCAAACGCATAATTGTCGGACTGTGTCAAAACACGCCAGCGTTGTAGCCCTAATATCGCATTTCCGCCGGTCGGATCGGACAAAACCGTTCCGCCGCTCTGTTCGGCAGCGATGCATGTTGCGGGGGTTAAAAGCAGACTTGCGAGAATAATTCTTGATACCATACTGGACATTTTGGGGGTAGGCTCCTTATCAGGCGCTGAACGAAGAACTATATCACCATTAAGCTTGTATAAGCATTGGCGAATTTCAAGCCAAATTTAAAGGAGTATTTCCATGTTTTCCGGCTCAATTCCGGCTCTGGTCACACCTTTCCGCGACGGATCGTTTGCGGAAAAAGAGTTTCGGGCACTGGTAGACTGGCAGATTGAACAAGGCAGCAGCGCGCTGGTCCCGTGTGGAACCACCGGCGAGTCATCGACTTTGTCCAATGCCGAGCATCACCGCGTTATCGAAGTCTGTATAGAACAGGCCGCAGGACGCGTGCCCGTTATAGCCGGGTGCGGTTCCAACGATACCACCAATGCTTTGTTGCACCTGAGCTTTTCCAGTAAGTCCGGAGCGGCAGCCGGTCTGGTCGTGGCGCCTTATTATAACCGTCCCAATCAGGAAGGCATTTACGCGCATTTTGAAGCGCTCACGAAAGGCACTGACCTACCGCTGGTGCTTTATAATGTTCCGGCGCGAACGGTAACGGATATTAAACCGGAAACGGTCGCGGCCTTGTCTCAGTTGCCCACTGTGGTTGCGATCAAGGATGCCAGCGGTGAGATTGACCGGGTCACCGAACATAGGCTCACCTGTGCAGAAGGTTTCTGTCTGCTCTCTGGTGTGGACGAGCTATCTCTTGCCTTCAACGCATCGGGCGGAGCTGGCTGCATTTCTGTGACAGCCAATGTCGCACCAAAACTGTGCAGCGAGTTTCAGGCAGCTTGTGCAGCCGGTGATTATGACAAGGCGCGTGAGCTTAACGACAGGCTCTACCCGCTTCACAAGGCGATGTTCACTGATGCTTCGCCAGGTCCGGTGAAATATGCGCTCTCTCGTGTTATCGAGGGCTTCCCGACCGATTTGCGTCTGCCCATGACCCCGCCATCGGAGGCGTCGCGCAAAGCCGTGGATGAAGCACTAGAGAATGCGGGACTGGTTTGATTTGACGGTTTTCGTCGGGAGCTTTAAGCGCCACTGTGCTTTTGTGCAGGGTGCATGTTGATTAGATACGGGAAATAATGGCCAAGCCGCGTCCTCTGGAATTTGATAAACAAAAGATCGTCGCCGAGAACCGGCGCGCGCGCTATGATTATCATCTTGATGAGAAGTTCGAGGCTGGCATCATGTTGGCAGGCACAGAGGTCAAATCTCTGCGCTTCGGGTCCGGCACGATTGCCGAAAGCTATGCCGAGGTGAAGGATGACGAGCTTTGGCTGATCAACGCCAATATCCCTGAGTGGAGCCACGGCAACCGTTATAATCACGAACCAAAGCGTCCCCGAAAATTGCTGCTTAACCGGCGTCAGATCGACAAGATACACGGCGCAGTGATGCGGAAAGGCATGACAGTTGTGCCGCTGTCCATTTATTTTAACAGTCAGGGCAGAGCGAAAATCGAGCTTGCTCTAGCCCGAGGTAAGAAGGCTCCGGATAAACGGGCGGCCGAAAAAGACCGGGACTGGAAACGCCAGCAAGGCCGGTTGTTGCGCGAGCATGGTTGAGCCAGATCCAGTTGACCCTGAGCCAGAAAGCTCCAACCTGGTTGGGGATGACCAAAAGGGTAAAAGTAAAGACTGGGGCGTGCGAACCCTAAAGCGCACTGGCCGCTGGCTCGAATCCAAAATGCCAAGCCGAGCGGTCATGGCGGAGAACCGCTATCTAAAACCGATTGCCCACCGCTTTTTACGATCTGATCTGTGGCGATTTACCCGCCGGTCGGTTCCGCGCGGCGTTGCCTTGGGTATGTTGTCCGCGTTTCTGGTCCCTGTAGGACAGATTTTTGTCGCGGCATTTCTGGCTTTGCCGATTCGTGCCAATGTCCCGATTGCGGCGCTGACGACATTTATAACCAATCCCTTTACCTATCCGATCTGGATTACGGCAGCTTATCATCTGGGAAAATTTGCTTTGCGTGTTGATGCGCTCACCGATGATCAACCGCTGGATGAACATATACGCGGTGAATTTGGAATCTGGCTCAGCTGGTTTGTGCGCGAAGCGGGCGCAACGGCCTTTGGCTTTGTATTATTGGCTATTATTTTCGCGTCATTGGGCTATGTCATTAGTTCGTTTGGCTGGCGCTGGTGGACAGCGCGGAAATGGCGCCGGCGAGTTGCAAATAATGGCCTAGATAGCAAGAGCGATGGCGAGTGAAGCACGGGACAATACAGGGCTGTTAAATGCCAGCACACGCAAGCGAGCGAATGACGCCCGTTTGCGGTCCGCGATATTGGGAATCGCTATATTAGCATCGCTGGCTTTGCTTTACTGGCAGGTGCAAAATCCGCTGCTTTTACTGGCTTTTCTGGTTTTGGCGGGCACTACGGGTGCCATCATCTATTTTTTGCGCCCCAACACGCAAACGAGTGAAGAGGGACATGCCTCTTTCACAGACTGGACTGTAACCCGCTTGGTTGCTGATCAGGCTGAAGTGGGGCTGGCTATTACAGATCGTGCCGGGCGGCTGGTCTGCGCCAATGAACTGTTCACGAAATGGTTTGGTGGCCCCGTAATCCCGCCGGAATTGCCTCTGCAAGATGGTGGTAACGAATTGCTTGCAAGTGCTGGCCGCAATGCGTGGCGCGATGGCCGAGGCCATGCGGACGGGCTGAAACGCGGGGTTGCAGAATATAACGCAAAGGTCGAGCGCGCCGGTTATGGTGATGAATATCTGCTCTGGCACTTCAATCCGCAGCGCCGAAACGATATATTGGACGACGCCATTCGTATGGCCGACGGTGCAACCGGCCGGGCACTGTCGCAAGCTGGCTTGCTGGTCGTCGTAATCGGAGGCGAAGGACGGATCAGGGCTTCCAATCCGGGCTTCGTGCTAAGGGCGACTGGCCGTGAAGATGCAAATATCGCGGGCCGCAATTTTATCAATTTCCTGCGTTCCGATGAAAAAGGCACCATCTTTTTTGAACGCGATGGTCATCAAGGCACGCCTGTGCGCCTGTTCCATATACCGCTGAACCGCGATCAGCAAAAAGGCCCGGCGCTGATCCTGCTTATCGACGATGATGGCGGTATGATAGAGCGCGGCAAAGCGCTGGAGCAGGTCGGGTCGCTATTGTCCTTGCTCCCGCTAGGGCTGGCGCTGACGGACCGTGATGGTCGGTTCCTGTTCTTTAACAATGCGTTTCGTAAAATATCCGGTGTTCAGGAAGGGGAAGAACCCCTCTATCCCGGTGATCTGGTGATCCGCGCGGACAAGTCGGCTGTGGCCGATGCTGTGCGCCGCTATGCCAGCGGGCCTTCAATGGCAGGTGATCTGGTAGTGCGTCTGCGGTCCGGCGGTGAAGATCCGGTTGCTTTGGGCATGGCGAGTATTCGCGGACTGGATGAGGCAGCGGTCCTGCTGTCGATCAAGGATAATAGCGAAGAAGCCAAGTTGAAAAGCCAGGTTGCACAGGCGACCAAGATGCAGGCCGTGGGGCAGCTTGCGGGCGGTGTTGCCCATGATTTCAACAATATCTTGACCGCGATTATCGGACATTGCGACCTGATGTTGCTGCGCCATTCGCCAGGTGACAGTGATTATGACGATATTCAGCAGGTCAAGAATAACAGCAACCGTGCCGCTGGCCTGGTCCGGCAACTACTGGCTTTCTCACGGCAGCAAACATTGCGTCCACAGATTTTGCAGCTCCCCGACGTTGTAGCAGACGTATCCAATCTGCTGAAACGGTTACTGGACGATAGTATTGAACTGGACGTGAAGCACGGCCGCAATCTGGGGTTGGTGCGTGCTGATCCCGGTCAGCTGGAACAGGTGATAATAAACCTTGGCGTGAACGCGCGTGATGCCATTAATTCCAGCGGGACCAATGGCGGCAAGATTTCGATCACCACGCAAAGTGTCACACCGTCAGATGTTAAGGCGCTGAATAACGATATTCTTCCGGCGGGTGATTATACCGCTTTATATATCGCTGACACGGGCAAGGGTATTCCACCGCAGTTGATGGGCAAAATCTTTGAGCCGTTCTTCACGACCAAAGATATTGGTAAGGGCACGGGGCTCGGCCTTTCCACCGTTTACGGAATTGTCAAACAGTCGGGCGGCTATATTTTTGCCGACTCGAAAGCGGGTGAGGGGGCGACATTCTCGATTTACTTCCCGGTTTATAAAGGGTCTGATCGGGAAGCGCCGCAATTACCCGAATCCAGTTCTGAAGCTAATAAACCCGCACCCAGAAAAGAATTGTGGGGCAGCGGGCATATCCTGTTGGTCGAGGATGAAGACATGGTCCGCGCTGTGGCCGAGCGGGCGTTGACGCGCCAAGGCTATACGGTGGTGACTGCCAGCGACGGTGAAGAAGGGTTACAGCATCTGACTTCGATGGCTGAAGACGATAATATGTTCCACATGATTGTGTCGGATGTCGTCATGCCCAATATGGATGGTCCCACTATGGCGCGGCAGGCGCGCACCCAATATCCCGACATTCCCATTCTGTTCATGTCCGGCTATGCCGAGGAACAATTGCGTAAATCCATCAACCTCGACAATGTCGCGTTTCTTCCCAAGCCATTTTCGGTAGCCCAACTTGCGGAAGCGGTTGGAGAAGTTCTGGCCGAACATAGCAAATAAGCTTCTAAAATCCTAATATTGACTTGTAAAACAGTGTGTTAAGAGAAGTTAGAAAAAATTAAGTTCCCTACTTGTTCTCCTAGAACAAATGAGGTACATAATATCAGTCATTGATTGATATCGTACAAGCATTTAGCGAAGGGGACAGGCAAATGGCCGGCAATTTAAAAGTCGTAGAAACGGATACTCAGTTGAACTCATCAGACAGACAAAAAGCACTCGACGCCGCATTGGCACAGATTGATCGCGCCTTTGGTAAAGGCTCGGCCATGAAGCTCGGCTCCCGCAAGGCGATGGAGGTTGAATCAATCTCTACGGGTTCGCTGGGGCTGGATATTGCGCTTGGTATCGGGGGATTACCAAAAGGCCGCGTGATCGAAATCTATGGTCCGGAAAGTTCAGGTAAAACCACCTTGGCGCTGCATGTCATTGCCGAGGCGCAAAAAGCTGGCGGCACTGCGGCTTTTGTCGATGCGGAACATGCTCTTGATCCGGTTTATGCCAATGCTTTGGGCGTGGATATTGACGAGCTGATTATCTCGCAGCCCGATACAGGCGAGCAGGCACTGGAAATCACCGATACGCTGGTGCGCTCTAACGCCATTGATGTTCTGGTCGTTGACTCGGTCGCCGCGCTGGTTCCCCGCGCGGAAATCGAGGGTGAAATGGGTGATAGCCATGTCGGTTTGCAAGCCCGCTTGATGAGCCAGGCGCTGCGCAAACTGACCGGATCAATCAGCCGGTCCAAATGTATGGTGATTTTCATCAACCAGGTCCGGATGAAAATTGGCGTGATGTACGGCAATCCCGAAACAACATCGGGCGGTAATGCGCTGAAATTCTATGCCTCTGTTCGTCTGGATATTCGCCGCACCGGCCAGATTAAGGAGCGGGAAGATATTGTCGGCAACACGACTCGCGTAAAAGTGGTGAAAAACAAGGTCGCACCTCCGTTCAAACAGGTCGAGTTTGACATCATGTACGGGCAGGGCATCTCCAAAGTAGGCGAGATTATCGACCTGGGTGTCAAAGCCGGCGTGGTCGAAAAAGCCGGTGCGTGGTTCTCCTACGATTCGGTGCGAATTGGCCAGGGGCGTGAGAATTCAAAACGCTTCCTACTGGAAAACCCTGAAATGATGGCGAAGCTGGAAAAACAGATCCGTGGCAACGAAGATGGAATTGCGGATGAAATGATGACCGGCCCTCTCGGCAGCGACGAGGACGAAGGTAAGGAATAAGAAAGGCGCAGAAATATAGGGAAAAGCGATAGACTTTCCCTTGTTCTGCTCCCTTCCAAACACATAGTAAATCATCAGGTTTGCCGGTTCACTTCCCCCGAGGTGAACCTTGGCATCCGGGCCGTCCTTCTGTCCCCCGATAGTCAGGACGGCCCCTTTCATTTGCTTCCTTTTATTTCTCAATATCGAAGATTTTCCCCATCAATCCATTCACAGGATTGTAATGCGGACAGGCGTCGCCTAAGTCGAATCCATGATTACAACCAATGATATAAGACGTTCTTTTCTGGAATTTTTTAACGCGAAGGGCCACGAAATCGTCCCATCGTCTCCATTGATTCCACATAATGATCCGACATTGATGTTTGTTAACGCTGGCATGGTGCCCTTTAAAAACATCTTCACCGGGGCAGAAAAGAGCAAATTTCTAACTGCGACATCCAGCCAGAAATGTGTCCGCGCCGGTGGCAAACATAATGATCTGGATAATGTCGGTTACACAGCTCGCCATCACACATTCTTTGAAATGCTCGGCAATTTTTCCTTCGGCGATTATTTCAAGGAAGAAGCAATTCTCAACGCTTGGGAACTTCTCACGAAAACGTGGGAAATCTCACCCGATCGTTTGACCGCGACCGTTTATCATACAGATGATGAAGCCTATGACTTGTGGCGCAAGATTTCCGGCCTTCCCGAAGAACGCATCATTCGCATTGCGACCAATGATAATTTCTGGTCGATGGGCGATACCGGCCCTTGCGGACCGTGCAGCGAGATATTCTATGATCATGGGGACACTATATTCGGAGGACCTCCCGGTAGCCCCGATGAAGATGGCGACCGCTTTGTAGAGATCTGGAATCTGGTGTTCATGCAATATGAACAGGATGGCAGTGGCAATCGCATTGATCTGCCAAAGCCGTCCATCGACACTGGCATGGGATTGGAACGTGTTGCTGCGGTGATGCAGGGCACGCATGACAATTATGATATTGATTTGTTTAAAGCCTTAATCGCCGAATCCGGCACGCTGACAGGAACATCCACAGCAGGCGAAAACCAGGCAAGCCACCGCGTGATCGCGGACCATCTTCGCGCCTCGGCTTTCCTCGTTGCTGATGGTGTTTTACCAGCCAATGAAGGACGCGGTTATGTCTTGCGCCGTATTATGCGGCGAGCCATGCGCCATGCCCATCTTCTGGGTGCGAAAGACCCGTTGATGCATCGCATGGTGGGCGCTTTAACTGGTGAAATGGGCAATGCCTTTCCCGAACTGATCCGCGCAAAACCGTTGATCGAGGAAACTTTGCTCCGGGAAGAAAGCAATTTCCGCCGGACGCTCGACAAAGGCCTTAAATTGCTCGATGCCGAGATTGCCGACATGGAAGAAGGGGATGTCCTGCCGGGCGAAACCGCTTTCAAACTTTATGACACATTCGGCTTTCCCTATGACCTGACCGAAGACGCCTTGCGGGCCAAATCACTTGGCGTGGATCGCGAAGGTTTT
>JADMKQ010000202.1 GCA_015478735.1 Sphingorhabdus sp.
CGAAAGACTCGAGTCACAGCGCATCGTCATCTTGAGGCATATCGAACAAAATATCGATGCCGCTGGATTTTGGCTCGGCTTTATCAATAGTTTCCAACGCTTGCGCCAGAATTGTCCTGTCTACCGGAGAGCGCTGACCCGTCAGTTTCAGCGTATCTTCGTTATAGACGATCATCACGATCCGGTCTTCTTTTTCGACAACGGGCGCAAAGACAGATGCCCGCATGTCGTAAAGCGCACGCTCAGCATCCTGTATCAGCGGCGTTGACCAGCTAAACCGCGCCATCAACAGCGCGAGCACCAGAAAGAGCAAGGTCGATCCAAGTCGGATCGGTCCCAGTTGATCGAACAACCGCCGCAAGGATTGCAATATCCCCCGGGCCTCCGCCTTTACATCGCGGCTGGCTGGCTCAGGGCCGGTGGGGGCATCGGAATGTGTCATTATTTCAATGCAGAAATGGATGTTTGTCCTGGAGCAGAATCATCGTCGTCCTGATCGCCCGGCAAAAATGGCCGTGCTCCATCGCCGATAATGGCAAAACCAGACCAGTAATAAGGGTGCGATGTGATCGGGTCGTCCATAAGCTGCTTTTGGGAAAGTCGGAGCGCCGTCGCGATGGATTGTCCCTGGCCACCGGTGAACAAGCCGCCGATCAAGCGCTCGGTTGCCTGAAAATCGTCGGGCGCTGGCCAATGGCTTGCCAATACCGAACGGCTACCGGCCCCGATGAAGGAACGAACCAGTCCATCCAGTGCCGTACCGCCGCCGCTGCTGACACCGGCTTCGCGGGTTGCTTCGATACTGGCATAGCCGGCTGTATCGCAGGCCGACAGAATGACGATATCCGCATCCAGCTTAAGATCGAAAATCTCGTCAAAGGCCAAAAGCCCGTCAGACTCCTCGCCGCCGAACGATGTCAGCAAAGCCGGTTTGGCCGGACAGGATGGCCGCGGCGCTGTGACAAGACCATGGGTTGCGAAATGTAGGATGCGATAGTCGGACATATCCGATTTTGCCAGAATCCGGTCATCGGTAAATTCGTTACCTGTCAGAATGTCGGAACCCGATTGCCCGATCAGGGATTGAGCCTGGACCAGTTCAGCCGCCGAAATCGGCTTGTTCCATTCATTTAGCGACCAGTTGCACTCGGCATCAAGACCTTCTGTCGAAGCGCGGACGCCGCCAATGCTGGTATTGGCCAGAACAGGCTGGTTATTGCCAAGCCCCAGATATTGGCGCGAAGCCTTTGAAATAGGAGCCTCGCGCGCATCGGCAAAACTGCGGGCAGAGACGGCTGTGCTGATATTTATGTCGCTGCCGAGCCATTGGACGCCGGTAAAGTTGAAGGGGTCGCCATCCGGCTTTTCAACACGCTCCAGATATTCGGAAACAGAGCCTTCATCCATTACCAGCAAGTTGATGGGTAGGCGCAGCATGGCTCCATCCGGCTCGAAAACCAGATGATCGATATTCGTCAGGCGCTGTGAAACCGGATCAAACAGCGTCTTGTACAGCGCATGGGACGCTTCAATATCAAACGCATAGGTGACATATTGGCCATTCTCAAATGTCGAGATGGAACTGCGTATCAGATCTACCTGCTGATCGAGCTTTCGGGCACTGATCGCCGGTTTATAGACGGTTGCCGATTGCTGGTCCGCGTAGAACATGAAGATGTCGTCGCCCAGAACAGCGATGCGGGTATAGGCTTCGGACGGGCGCATCTTTGCCTGTATTTCGTCCAGCGTGATGGTGCTTTCCGCGACTGCGCGATATTGCGGAAATTCCGATAGATTGACGATAGTGAGCTGCTGGTTACGTTCCAGAACTTCAATTTCTGCGGCCAGATCATTGCGTTGCCGGATTGTCTCAGCCGTTTGTTCGACCTTGCCCAGCGCGGTGAAGCGCATGCGCAGCCTTTCAATGCTGCGGTCCAGATTATTGGATTGCCGGAACAGGCGAGCGGCTTCATCCGTGCCGCCACTCAACTCGCGGAACAGGGCGGCCTGCGTTTCGGCGACGCCGGGGCGGACCAGAACCTGAGCAGCTTTGAAAAACTCTGCGGCTGAATCGGGATCCTTGCTCAGCAATTCAAAATAGGGCGACAGTTGATTGGCAATGCCGGCAAGGGCATTGCGCTTGCCCAGCGAGCTATCGACGACCTCGCGATAATATTGCCGCGCCTCGGTTTCTTTGCCCTGACGCAATAAATAGCTGGCCAGTCTTGCCTTGGCTGCGTTGACCGAGCGTGTTTCCGGATATTGCAGCTCAACCAGTTCCAGCGCGTTGCGGAATAATTGCTCCGCCGTGCCAAGCTGGCCTTTTGACTCCGCCACCAGAGCCAGTTCAGATAATATTTGCGCGCGCAGCCGGGTGATCGATACCACCCGCCCGTCGCGAACCGAAATCGCACGGTTATGGGCACTGGTCAGCGATAGCTGGGCCGTATCAGCATCACCTTTCAGGCGCTGCGCCGTGCCGATAAGCTGCAAAGCCTGTGCATCAATCAAGGTTGCACGTTCTTCGTCGGTTAATTGAAGGTTGGTATCATAACCAAGCAAGTCGCCCGCTTTGTTATTCCCGTTAATTCGCATCGCGATTGGCGCAGTGATGGTGAGGCCGGAGATCAGGGCATCGCGCTGCACTTCCGAAGCCTCGATGGGCATGTTAATCCGCTCCAGCGCCTCGTCATAACGGCCCTGGTTCAGCAAGTGCATGCCTTCAAAATTACGCAGCAATTTCTGGCTGATGATGTCATTTGAAATCACGCCCCGCGCTTGTTCAAACAGGGCATCGGCTTCGGCAAACTCGCGAAGGTTGGACTTTTGCAGTGCGCGGTTCATGTAGAATTCTTCGGGGTGGATGGCCTTCCCACCGGAATCGCTTGTGCGCTGTTGCAATGTTTCAAAAAAGGCGGCGGCTTCCGCGTAATTGCCGCTAAGATTGCGGCGATAGCCTTCTGCCAAAGCCTGATCTGGGCTTAGTGTCAGCGCCTGAACTCGTGCAAAGGCCAGCGGATCGCTGATCGAGGTCGAGGCAACGTCGATTTTGCCTTCGACAATCTTGTTCGCCATTATGGATTGTAGCGCCAATATAGTGGCGCTGTCATAAGCAGTCAGACCTTCTGCCACATAAGTGACATCGCCGCGTTGCTCGTGAAATATCGAGTAATTGACCGGCTCGCTGGTTAACTGGCAAACATTCCGGTTAATGCCGCCCAAACTGTCGTTCGCGACATTCTCGCCGCAGGTAACCGGTGTCTGGCGGTGCTGTGCGACAAGTGCCAGCACATCGGTTTTGGGTGATTGAAAGGCAAAGATATTGCCGATCGGGCGAGCAGAATCGCGGCAAACAACAGTCCAGCTACGGTCAAAAATGCTCTGTTTGGCTGCGTTTTCGTAACTGCGGTCCTGAACCTGGCAAAGTGTGCCCTCACCGGAACCAATCGGAAAGCTGTCGCGCAATTTCACAGATGTTTCTTGCGCCGATGCAAGAGATGATGTCGCCGCAAAGGCGAGCGCAGGCAGCAATGCCAGTAACGGCAAACGAAAAGATCCCGGACGAGTCATATATTCCCCACAATATATCTATGGCAGCTCGTTCTCTCTTGACAGAGCTACCCAGATTGCGACCCGAAAATGTCTGTCAGACACGTTCTTACGCGATAAATGCTATCCTAGTATAGCAGATAATCGACACCGAAGTGACAATTGTCACTTATGGTAAACGTTTAAGCCAAAGCATTAACCAAACAGGATCGTGAAATCAGACGCTAAGTCGGCAGATGTTCGGGTAAGGGTTTAAAATCCGCGAAACTGGACCGTTTCGCTTAAAGGAACGCGGGGGACATCGAAATTGTTAATCGGCGCATCCGGATCACGATAACCGATTGCCATGCCGCAGAAAAAGATATGGTCGTCGTCAATATCCAGCAATTCCCGCATATATGTGCCATATAATGCCCAGATTTCCTGCGGACAGCTATCCAGCCCTTCTTCGCGAAGTAGCAGCATGACCGTTTGCAGCCACATCCCCATATCCGACCATTGCGGCGGCCCCATATATTTGCGGGTATAGGTAAACAACTGCACCGGCGCGCCAAAGCTGTCCCAGTTGGCAAGCATCTGCTTGATCCGCGCACCTTTATCATCTCTGGCTATGTCCAGCGAACCAAACATGGCTTTGCCGACTCCGCGCCGCTGATCTTCGTAGCGGCCTTCCAGTCCATTGGGATAAATATCATATTCGATGCCTTCTCCCGCAGGAGCAGTGCGGACTTTGGCTTTGACCGCTTCGGCAATGCGGGTCAGTTCGTCCCCTGCCACGACAACGGCATTCCATGGCTGCGTATTGCCGCCAGAGGGCGAGCGGGTAGCAGTTTCGAGTATTTTCTGGAGAGTTTTCTGATCAACGGGTTTGTCTAGAAATTGGCGAATAGACCGGCGGGATTTAACAGCTTCGGTTACGTTCATTTTTGTTCCTCATCAAAAAGCCCGGCCAGTTGTTCGACCATCGTTCCGCCCAGTTGCTCGGCATCCATGATTGTGACGGCGCGTTTATAATAGCGCGTGACATCATGGCCGATGCCAATCGCCACCAGTTGCACAGGCGAGCGGTTTTCGATCCACTCGATCACCCTGCGCAAATGGTTTTCCAGATAAGCGCCGTGGTTCACCGAGAGCGTGGAGTCATCAACCGGTGCACCGTCAGAAATTACCATCAAGATGCGGCGCTCTTCGGGACGTGCGATCAAGCGATTATGCGCCCAGAGCAATGCTTCACCATCGATATTTTCTTTCAGCAACCCTTCGCGCATCATCAGGCCAAGATTCTTGCGCGCCCGCCGCCACGGTTCGTCCGCCTCTTTGTAAATGATATGCCGCAGGTCGTTGAGCCGCCCCGGATTGGCAGGACGACCCGCCGCCAGCCAGCTTTCCCGGCACTGGCCACCTTTCCATGCGCGGGTGGTAAAGCCCAGAATCTCGGTCTTGACGCCGCAGCGCTCCAGAGTCCGTGCCATGATATCGGCGCTGATCGCGGCAATGCTGATGGGGCGTCCGCGCATTGATCCCGAATTGTCGATCAACAAAGTGACCACCGTATCACGGAAATCGGTTTCGCGTTCGATTTTATAAGACAGGCTATGCGCCGGATTGCTTACCACACGGGCAAGGCGCGCGGCATCCAGCATGCCTTCTTCCTGATCGAAGTCCCAGCTACGGTTCTGCTGTGCCATCAATCGGCGCTGCAAACGATTGGCGAGCTTTGTTACTGCGCCTTGCAGGCTGGTCAGTTGCTGATCCAGAAATGCCCGCAGCCGTACGAGTTCGTCATCATCGCATAATTCGGTCGCGCTGATAATCTCGTCATATTTTTCGGTCCACGGCGCATAATCCATGCCCGGCGGAAGGTCTGACAACGGGCGATTGGGGCGCACCGGCATCATGCCTTCATCCCCGCCATCACCCATTTCGTCTTCTGCGCCTTCTTCCAGATCGTCGGCGCTTAGATCGCTATCGCTTTCCTGGGCGTCATCCTCAGACTGTTCAGAGCGCATATCCTGCTGACCCTGATCGCCGGTGGCTTCTTCATCAGAGCCATCATCCTGCTGCTCGTCGCTATCCTCGTCAGAATCATCGTCACTATCATCGGCATCGGAGACTTCTTCATCGCTTTTGATAAGGTCGAGATGTTCAAGAAGCTGCGTCGAAAGCTTTGCAAAGCTGTCTTGATCGTCAAGCGTCAGGTTGAGTCCGTCAAGATCGTGACCGGCGCTTTCCTCGATCCATTCGCGCAGCATATCCACGCCTTTTTGCGTGGATTGCGGAGGTTTCTCACCAGTCAGCTTTTCACGGGCAATCAAGGCGAGGGCGCTTGAAATAGGCACTTCATCACGGTTTTGCGCGCGGGAAATCGGGTCAGACCGCATCCGCATTTCCAGCGCAGCATCCAGATTGCCATTCACGCCCTTCATATTGCGCGAACCAAGCGCATCGGTGCGAACCTGTTCCAGGGCATCGAAACAGGCGCGTGCAATGGCTTCCTGCGGCGCGTTTCTGCGATGGCGCGCTTCGTCATGGTAACGCAGCTTTAGCGCGAAACTATCTGCAAAGCCGCGTGCCTGCGCGACCTGATCTGTCGGCAGATCACGGGCGGGCATGGGCACTTTGAGATGCTCTCTCGACTGCGAAGGGGCTTCGGCGGTGTAAGCAAGCTCTACCTCGGCATTACCGGATAGCGCGCGGGCGGCTCCGCCAAGCACCTCTTTAAAGTCATCAAGTTTGGATCGTTCAGCCATAAGAAACAATAGCCATAAGCGGAAAGGTGAGGGGAATCAAAGGTCTAAATTCACCGATTTTGCTAGGGACGATTATAGGCTTAACGCTCGGATGGTTGACTGGCTGGCTGACTGGCCGGTGGCGGGTTGGCTTGCGCTGGCCTGCTCTCGACCGCCAGCCCGTCATTATTAATGTTCAGGTCCAGTGGAACACCGCCAATTTCGGTTGATACTGTTACCCCTTCGCTGCCGTTGATACGGATTTCGGATTTGCCCAGATCAATCGGAACATCCTGCACATCCCCGATATCCGGCACATCCAGAGGTTGAACAGGGCCATCGGGATCGGGTTTCTGCCCTGGTTTTGGTCTTCCGGCCGGTCCAGCACCTTTAACAGCTTCGCTCATGAAGTCGCGCCAGATGCGTGCCGGAATACCGCCTCCGCTAATGCCCTTTAAAGGTGTGTTGTCATCATTGCCGACCCACACGCCGACCACCAGATCCCCGGCATAGCCCACGAATAGTGCGTCGCGGTTATTCTGGCTTGTCCCGGTTTTGCCGAAATTGGGAATGGATAGCCGGGCAGCGCGTCCTGTCCCTTCATTAACGGCGGCGCGGAGCATGTCTTCCATGCGCTTATGCGTGTTGGTGCCATAGCGGCCCGGCCAGTCGACAAGCCATTCCATCCAGCTTTGCTCAGCCTTTTTGAACGCATAGGGTTTGACTGGCCAGCTATTCCCGGCAACCCCCGCATAAGCGGCGGTAAGCTCCAGAAGCGTCATGGTCGATGTGCCAAGCGCAAGGCTGGGATCGCCTTCGGGCAGTTTCGAGGTGATACCAAGGTTACGCGCCTCACGAATGACTGCTTTGTCACCCACTTGCTCGAACAAGCGGACAGCGACAACATTGCTCGATTTTGCAAAGGCTTCTTTCAGTGTGATTTCGCCGCGATAACTTTCCCCGGCGTTCTTTGGTCTATAGCCGCCTTTCGTGATCGCGCTGTCATTGACCAGATCGCTGGGCCGCATATCGGCGCGCAGGGCCGCGAGCCATACGAACAGCTTGAATGTCGATCCGGGCTGGCGCTTTGCCTGGGTAACGCGGTTAAACGCTGAATCCTTGTAACTGCGCCCGCCGATCATTGCGACGACTTCGCCATCGGGCCGCATGGCTACCAGCGCAACCTGCGCTTTGCCCAATGGCGCACGGCTTACCACTCGGCTGGCGATATTCTGCAACCGCGAATCCAGAGTGGTGGTCAGGGTCAGCTTGTTATAGCTCATCCCCGAAAGAGCGCGGGCGCGTGGCATGGCCCAGTCGGCAAAATAGGTTCCGGTCGGCAATGTGTTGCGGGTGCGGACATCAAGCACGGGATTCGGCAGCTTGTCGGCCTTTTCCCTGGTCAGGAAACCGGCATCGACCATTGCCGCCTTCACCAGCTTGGCCCGCTTGGCGGCAAGGTCGGGATTGCGTGTCGGGGCAAGGCGGGAAGGGGCCTGGACCAGCCCGGCAAGCATGATGGCCTGTTCCGGCTTCAGATTTTCCGGCTGGCGGTAATAATAATGGAGTGATGCAGCGCGCAGGCCATAAACATTGTCGCCAAAATAGACGTTGGAGAGATAGCGTTCCAATATCTCGTCCTTGGTAAGCCATGCCTCCATCCAGAATGCGATAAACATCTCGCGGGCCTTGCGCGTCAGGCTGCGCTCCGGTGTCAGAAACGTTAGCTTGGCAAGTTGCTGGGTAATCGTGCTGCCACCCTGCATCATGCTGTCGCCGGTTGCATTGCTCCATATCGCCCTGGCCAGGCTGCGCGGATCAAGACCCCAGTGGGAATAAAAGCGCCTGTCCTCAATCGCCAGAAACGCATCGACAACATGATCGGGAAGCTCTGCCACGTTTACAGGTTCATCCACCACAGCCCCGTCACGCGCAATCGGCTGCCCGTCCGAAGTCAGCAATGTGATTTGCGGCGGAGCAATGGGCTGCAAGGATTTGGACAAGGGCGCTGTAATGGCAAGCCACACAACCAGCAGCATGAACAGAAACAGGAAAACGGCAAGCCCACGGCTAAACCACCACCATCTACCGCGCACTTTCTCGGGCGGTAGAGTCGGATCCACCTCCGGATAGGGATATAAGGTATCCGGAGTTTGTGCTACAGCTTGCGGCCGGGCTTTGCGGCGAAACGGCCACAACCCTCGCGGACGCGGTTCATGATTATCGAAACGATGTGTGGGAGTTGAACTATCTACCATGAGCTTGCTGTATTACCTCGGCAATACAGGATGAAGCAAGCCTTAATATAGTGTTGCATGACCGTAATCATTCCGCCTGCGGAAGGCACGAATGACTATTTAGCCACAATGCTTTCCGGCAGATCTTCGCCGAAGACGCGCTGGTAATATTCCGCGACCAGCATCCGTTCGGCTTCATCACATTTGTTGAGGAAGCTCAGGCGGAAGGCAAAGCCGACATTTTTGAATATGGCAGCGTTCTGTGCCCAGCTAATCACGGTACGCGGGCTCATCACGGTTGAAATATCGCCATTGACGAAGCCCTGACGGGTCAGGTCCGCAACCTTGATCATATTTTCCACGGTCTTGTCATCTGTCTGCGGAACCTTTGAAAGAATGACCTTCGCTTCGGTCGCGGCAGGCAGATAGTTGAGCGTAACCACGATATTCCAGCGGTCCATCTGGCCCTGGTTGATCTGCTGCGTGCCATGATAAAGCCCGCTGGTATCGCCAAGACCGACTGTATTTGCGGTTGCAAACAGGCGGAAATAAGGGTTCGGACGGATGACGCGGTTTTGGTCGAGCAGGGTCAATTTGCCCTCGGCTTCCAGCACGCGCTGGATCACGAACATCACGTCAGGGCGACCGGCATCATATTCGTCGAACACCAGAGCGGTCGGGGTTTGCAAAGCCCAAGGCAGCAGGCCTTCGCGAAACTCGGTAACTTGCTGACCATCTTTCAACACGATGGCATCACGGCCAATCAGGTCGATACGGCTGATATGCGCGTCAAGGTTGATCCGGATACACGGCCAGTTCAGGCGCGCGGCAATCTGTTCGATATGGGTTGATTTACCCGTGCCATGAAAACCCTGCACCATCACGCGGCGGTTATAGGCAAACCCAGCGAGAATGGCGGCTGTTGTATCCTGATCGAACACATAGACCGGATCAAGATCGGGAACCCGCTCATCCTTTTCGCTGAATGCAGGGATTTGCATATCCAGATCAATACCAAACATTTCCCGTGCATCGACCGTAATATCGGGAGCATCCAAAACGGTTTCGCCGCTGCCGCTGGGATGGGTATTTGGTAAATCGGTCATCTTCGTCCTCAGTTTCATTTCACTGCTTTGTTCATCACTTGCTTACGCTGGCCGTTAGCACTGAACCTGTGGAAGATCGCCTATCGTTTTCGCACAGCGATGGTTCCGGTCATTTGGCAAACGCTTACAGGTTTTCAGATGGTCATCTAAAATCCGGTGATTCCTTAAGCTGCGTATAGGCCGCAATGGCATTTGCCAACTGTTTCTCATGACTTCTGTCACCACCATTTCGGTCAGGATGGTATTTTCGGACCAGTTCCGAATAGCGTCTGCGGATTTCGCCGCGTTCCGCATCCTCGCCAAGCCCTAGCGTTTTAAGCGCCTTGCGGTCGGCGGCGCTGATCATCCGGCCAGGTGATTGTGGCCGTGAAATACCCGCTGCAAATCTTGCGCTGATCGCATCCAGAGGATCGTCAAAATCGGACCATGCCGGTGCTGATCCCGTTCCGGCGGTATAGATTCGGCGCTTGCTATAGCTTTCATCCGCCCATCCGTTGAGGGAATGCTGAGCGTGAAAAATCTGCTCCTGATCCATTCCGTCAAAATAATCATAGCCCTGGTTAAACTCGCGGACATGATCCAGGCATAGCCAGCGATATTGCCCCGGACCGTCATAGCCATGGGAAGCGCCATATACAGGCGGTGCGCGAAACTCTCCGCTTTCTGTGCAGCCTTCAATCTCGCATCTTTTGCCATCTGTTTCCACGCGGCCATGAAAGCGGCCATGAACACGGCTAGGATTCTTTTTTCTGGAATGGGAGGAAGGCAAATGATTGTCCGTAAGCTATCTTAGAAGGCGGTTCGCAAATGTTAGTGAAGCCCCTATATAGGCATGATGGAAACAGAATCAAAAGGCCCTGTGGCCGCAGAAATCGAAAAGCGGCTTTTGGCCGAACTATCTCCCATCACGCTAAACGTCATCAACGACAGCGCCAAACATCACGGCCATGCCGGGGATGACGGCAGCGGCGAATCGCATTTCACGGTGGAAATCGAATGCGCGGAGTTTGCAGGCCAGTCGCGGCTCAACCGGCAGCGGATGGTCAACAAGGCGCTGGGCGATTTGATGCGCGACAAGGTACATGCGATGGCGATCAAGGCAACTGCACCGGGCGAGTGAACCGGCTCAGGCTTTTACTCCTAACCATTTGACCCAGACACCATGGGCATGAGCTTCCCCCAGCTTGACCGGCTGACCATTGCCGGGCCAATATCTCACGGTGAGTTCATGCCGGTAATTATGCCGATTGGCTTCAAGCGATAGCCATGCCAGTGGCCGGTCCGCTGTGGCTTTGCTGCCTGCCTCTTCCATTAGCCGAGTGATCCGGTTCTGCTCTTCTTCGGGAATATATTGCCAGACGATAGAGTGCATCAGCACCCGCGTTTCTCCTTCTTTCTGCGGCTTGGCGAGCTGCCTGGCCATCCAGTCACCTGCGCCTGATGCTTCCAGAGAAGGCGGAGTTTCGTTGACCAGCGCGATAGCGGTCTTCATCCGCTCAAATCGGATTTTATGTTCGGGCCAGATATAGGCGGCAAGGCGCTCGGCCTGCTTTGGATTGGTCAGGTCGACAGGAGCAATGTCACAGCCTCGGATTGATTCGATGGTAAAAGACTGATCGGGCGGGGGCAGGCCTTGCCATTCCGGTGTGAAAGATAGCGGCGCATCCTCTGGCCCGATGCAGACACCAGCCAGATCATAATGATAGCGGTCGATCATCAGGTTAAGCCCGGCGCTGGAACCGATTTCGAGAAGTTCAAAGCGCGGCGGAAAACCGCGCGCCGTC
>JADMKQ010000203.1 GCA_015478735.1 Sphingorhabdus sp.
TGAATCCGGGCAAGCTAGTTCCTCTTGCGTCGGGGACGCCAGCCACTTAAAGCCGCTGCTACATATATTTTAGTTTCGGAGATTTTACTATGGCCAGTGCGCCTCAAGCCCAGCCTCTACCTATGTTTTACAAAGATCTTGTTCCGCTCAACTCCAAAGAGCATGCCAACTGGAAGATCAAAGGGCTTGATAATGCGTCCTTCATGCAATCACAGCACGCGATTCCATTGACGGTCGAAGAATTTCCCAATGCTGCGCGCAACTATCCGATTGTTTTTTCAATTGGCGATAACAGCGTTCCGCTCATCCTGATGGGTCTGAACGAAGGCGTGAACACGTTCATGGACGAAGAAGGCCGCTTCAACCAGCCCGCTTATGTTCCCGCTTATGTGCGCCGCTATCCTTTCATGCTCGCCAAGCTGCGTACTGATTCCGAAGAATTGTCGCTCTGTTTTGATCCGACAACCGACGCGATTGGCGATTTTAAAGAAGGCGATCCCCTGTTTGACGGCGACCAGCCTTCCGAAAATACCAAATCCATCCTCGAATTCTGCGAGCAGTTTGAACAGGCCGGTCACCGCACGGGACAGTTTGTCGAAGAGCTGAAGAAAATGGACCTGCTGATGGAAGGCGAAGTCTCCATCCAGCAAACCGGCGTTGAAAAACCGTTCATTTATCGCGGTTTCCAGATGGTCAACGAAGAAAAGCTCCGTGATCTGCGCGGCGACGAACTGCGTAAACTCAACCAGAACGGCATGTTGCCACTGATCTACGCGCATCTCTTCTCGCTCCAGATCATGCGCGAAGTGTTTGCAAAACAGGTAGAAGCTGGCAAAGTCCCGCAGGTATCGGAAGCACCTAGCCTATAAGACAGGGCTTATAACAAAAGGGGAGAATATCTATGGTCGAGCGAAGCAGGTATAGCCAGGTTGCAATCTGGCTTCACTGGATCATAGCAATCGCTGTCATCACCAATATCGGTCTGGCCGGATTGACCGAAGACCTGCCCCGTGAAGTGCGCGGTGTCTATATGGGTTACCATAAAGCGCTCGGGGTTACGATATTGGTTTTGAGCGTGGCCCGGCTGCTCTGGCGGCTGGGACACAAGCCCCCGCCCTTGCCAAACACAACACCGGTTTGGCAGGCCGCCTTCGCGAAAACCATCCATTTCCTGTTTTATGTGCTGTTGATCGGCCTGCCGCTTAGCGGCTGGATCTGGATGTCCAGCGCTCCCGCTCCGTTCAGCTATTTCGGCCTGTTTGAAGTGCCTCTGTTCCCGGTTGCGGGGCAAAAAGCCTTGGGTGATGCGCTTCATTCCGGACATGAACTGGCCGGAACCGCGATGTTCTTCCTTATCATTTTGCACCTGTTGGCGGCGGCAAAGCACCAGTTTATCGACAAGGATAATTTAATCCGGCGGATGTGGCCTGCATGAACAGGCCAAACGGCCGGTTTTCTGCCTAAGTTACAAGCCCGCGCAATAAATTTTGCTTTTGGGTCTTGCAACTTCAGGATCGAAAGCCCACATTGAGGATGTACTGGTCCGCATCCCCCCCGATTGGATCAGTACGGCATTCTTTGAATGCCACCTCCCTGAACCTTGACCACTCCGCCGATATGGCGGGGTGGTTTTTTTGGTTTTAGAGCCAGTCAATTTCGCGCTCTTCCGCTAATTCCGCTGCCCTCAGCGCTATTGAAACTATTTTCAGTTTCAGCGCGGCTACAAATTTATGACCACCAAGTAACCCGCTCTAATGGGCCATAAAAAAGGCGCGCAGCCTGCCAAAATACCCACGACTCGCTCCCGCTATTTTCGGGCGACCTATTCAGCGGCAAGCAAAAACTGGCTGTTGATCTGGTCCGACAGCTTTACGGCCAGATCGGCAATATTATCCGCCACTTGTCCAAGCCCCGCATCCGGTTCGCGCAGAGCACTGTCCAGATAAGTGCTGCGGTCAACCTCCAGTTGCAGGGCGTGAATGTCTCTCTCGACTTTGGCGTGGCGCTCCAGCACATAGCCCCCGGCATAAGGATGATTGAGCCGTGTGCGAATGCCCGATTGCTCCAGGAACGCCAGGCTGATCTCTGAGTAGCGGGAACCTGCGCTACGGCCAAAGCGGTCGCCAATCACCATATCAACCCCGCCATGTTCTTCATCCAGCGGCGGCATACTATGCAGGTCGAGCAAAATCGCACCGCCGAATTTCAGGCAGATCCGCTCCAATATCCCGGCAATGCTGGCGTGATAGGGCTCGTGATAGCTATCGAGGCGGTTTTTAATGTCATCCCACTGCCATTTTCTGCGCCATAAATTACCGGCACCATGCAAACGGCTCGGCACAACGCCCAGCCCGCCGCGCACTTTCCGGCTGGGTGCGGGTAGCTGCATCCGCAACTGGGACGGGGATAGCCCGCCGACCATCTCGGCATCAATTTCGGAGCGGTTACGGTTCAAATCCACCCAAGCCCTTGGCCGGTGCGCGATAATGGCCGGGAACCCGCGCGCAATCGCACTGCCCGCCAGCCGGTCGGCATAGCGATCCTCAAGCCGCAGCAAATGCACCGCCGGGACAGCCAGATTGTCGAGAATCTCGTCAGGATAAACCCGCCCCGCGTGCGGGACACTGATCAACAGCGGATATTGCAGATCATCGAGATTATAGGACGAGAACGCCCCGTCATGCGCTTCATGCGATGCAAAATCCAGATTATCCGCAATAATATCCGCCATGCGCTTCCATTCGTTGCCCCATCAATATCCGATAAAGCCCGCCGACAGAACCAAATTATTAAGGGATTTGCACCTATAGTCCGGATCCGGCATAATCAACGGCGATAATAGACAGGGATAGCGCACCAGATGATTAGAATACTCCTTGCAGAAGATGACCAGTCAATGCGCGAGCATCTGACCCGCGCGCTGCAAAAATCCAACTATGATGTCGTGGCTGTTGAATGTGGGACACAGGCCGTACCCTATCTCGAATCGGAAAAGTTCGACCTGCTGCTCACCGATATTGTCATGCCCGAAATGGACGGAATCGAGCTTGCCCAGCTTTGTGCCAAGCTGTCCCCCGACACGCAGGTCATGTTTATCACCGGATTTTCCGGCGTCACCCTGCGCGCCGGCGAAACCGTGCCCAAAGCCAAAATCCTTTCCAAACCGTTCCATCTGAAGGATCTGGTCATGGAAGTGCAGCGCCTATTTGAACCCGATAGCATTGGCGAACTCAATTAAGTCTTGCACCCTTCCATGCGGCTGGCTAGACGGCCTTCAGCGTGGGCGTATAGCTCAGTGGTAGAGCACTTCGTTGACATCGAAGGGGTCGGGAGTTCAACTCTCTCTACGCCCACCATGAAAATCGCGACCGGATCTGACCCGGTCCCTTTTTAGCCCGATTGATTCGGGATTTCCCGTAAACTCACTGAAATATTCCGGATGGTTGCTATCCGATCATTCCCTCTGTTTAACGGATGGATGATGTGCTGTTGGGAAGCGTCGCAAGTGACGAAGCGGACACCATCACCGCGCCCTGCCCACCCAAAAATCACAGAGCCCCAACTTTATTCCTAATTGTCACCGATGTGAAATAAATCGTGCCTAGTGAGGCCGCAATAAGTATAAAAAGTTGAAATAATCAAAACAAGGGAATAATGATGCGTAATATAGCGATTGCGTTAACGATTTCCTGTGCCTTTCCTTCAGCTATATTTGCACAGGCGACCGAAGGCACAGTAACGGGACGTATTTATAATGAAGAGACTGGCGATTCTCTTCGCGGTGCTGTAGTCAGCGTCGTCGGCACCAACGAACAGGATTACACGACAGAGGATGGCCGTTTCCAGCTGTCCACCAAGCCCGGCGACGTTACAATCCAGATTGATTATGTCGGATTTGATACAGTTCGCCGCACTTTAACGGTTCCCCAGAGCGGTAATATTGTCTCGAATATTGGCCTTGCGAATGAATCGCTTGCCGGTGCCGACATCATTGTCCGGGCGTATGCGACGGGACAGGCGCTTGCTATTAACCAGCAAAAAACGGCCTCCGGTATCGTCAATATCATTTCCGAGGAAGTATTCGGCCAGATGCCCGACGGCAATATCGGCGCTGCGCTTCAGCGCCTGCCGGGCCTCAGCGTGAACGAAGACCAGGACGGTTCAGCCGCCGGTATCAACATCCGCGGTATCGAAGCGGACTATAACTCTTTTCAGGTAGACGGTAACCGCATGCCGACTTCGGGCGGTGGACGCGGATTTGACTCGCGCCAATTTGCCGCAGACGGCATCACCAATATCGAGGTTATCAAAGCCCCGACTCCGGACCGTGACGGCGATGCCGTGGGCGGGATCATCAACGTGGTCAGTCGCAGCGCATTCCAGCGCAGTGGCCAGGAAGTGAAGCTGAAAGTCGGCGGCGTATATAGCGACCTGCCCGACAAATTCGGCCACTCCGCCACGGCACAATATTCCGACTTGTTCTCGGTCGGCGGCGGCGACCGCAATCTGGGCGTCAGCCTGACCGTCAGCAGCTACCGGACCAACCGTTATTCCCAGAACCGCGATATGGACTGGGTGCAGGTAACGCCGGAAAATAATCCGGAGCTGGACCTTGCCCAATGGGACAAGCCGGTCTGGTTCATGGAATCCTCTCACTGGGAATATGACACGCGGATCACCGACACGAACACGGCGAATCTGGCGCTCGATTTCCGGACGGATGAGTTTAACTCCTTTTATCTTCGCAGCTTTTACAGCTCTTCCAAGCGCAGTGGTGTGAGCTATGAAACCGATATTGATATCGATACCCGGTTTCAGGATGCTCTGGGCGGGCGCAAGACCTATGACGTGCTGACCCCCGATTACGGGCGCGGCACGGCCGGTGATGATGGCTCGCAAGGGTCACGCGGCTGGATCGGAACCGAAGACAAGCGTGATAATAAATTGTTCTCGGTCAATTTCGGCGGACGGCATGAAGCGACGAACAGCTTGCTGACCTATGATCTGTTTTATTCCAGAAGCAAACAGACGGTTACCAATGATAACGAGCTGAACATGCTGATGGAGCCGGACGATCCCTGGTTGCAGTTTGAATATGAACTGGTCAACCCGTCGCGCGGCAATGTCATTATCAACCCGATTGATGGTCAGGACCACACCGACCTGTCCTTGATGACGGAAGGCGAACTGGAAGTCACCAACTCGGTCAAGGTTGAGGAAATATACAGCGCACGCGCCGATTGGGAACGTTCGTTCGACATCGGTTCGAGCGAGCTGACGTTCAAAACCGGCGGTAAATTCTATCGTAGCGCGCCGCGATTTGACCGGACCACCAACATTTACAGCATGGATGAAGCCTTTCCCTATGCGGATGTTGTAACGGCTACAGACCAGGTGCTGCTGGGCGGGCCAAAATATTATGATGTTAATCCACGCAGCGGAATTGACCTGTTACATAGCCGTCCCGAGCTTTTCGAGTTTGAGCTGGAAGACTCGCTGGAAGACAGCAATTTCGGCGACTATGATGCCACCGAAGATACCAAGGCCGGTTATGTCATGGCGACATTGCGCGCGGGTGCTCACACGATCCTTGGTGGTGTGCGTTACGAGCATGTGAAGTGGAAAAACTCCAACTATTTCGTCAGCTATCTCGACGAAGTGCCAAGCGTTACCGAGGTTCGCTCCAGCGATTCTTACGGTTACTGGCTACCCGGCATCCATTTGCGCCATGAACTTGCGCCCAACCTTATCCTGCGGGAAAGCTATAATAAAAGCTATGGCCGCCCCCGCCTGAGTGAGCTGACACAGGGCCGGTTCGTGAACGAGGATGGCGATATTGCGGACGGCAATCCAAGCCTGCGGCCAGCCCTGTCGGACAATTTCGACGCGCAGATCGAATATTATACCCGCACTGGCGGTCTGTTCTCGGTTGGTGTGTTCTACAAGAAGATCAAGAACTTCACCTATGACAGCGTCTATGATTTCACCGAGTTGGACGAAAACGGTATTCCTATTCCAGATCCGGAAGGCGATTTTGAATATGAGCGTCCGATCAATGGCTCCTCTGCCAAAAACTATGGTCTGGAACTGATTGCACGGCAACGTCTGACCTTCCTGCCCGGCCTGCTTAGCGGACTTAGCGCAGCGGTCAGCGCGACCTTCTCGGACAGTAAGGCAGAATATCCCGATCGCACCGATGATCGTGACCTGCCCCTACCCGGTTTCTCGAAATTCATGTTTACGGGAAGTCTGGACTGGGTCTGGAACGGCTTTAATATCCGCGCCGACTATCGCCACCGCGACGCCTATGTCGAAGGTTTAGGCTCCAGCATCGAAAGCGACGAATTTTTTGCCGCTGAACAGCGCGTGGATCTTGAAGCCGGGTATCAGTTCAAAAACGGGCTGAAGCTCTATGCCGGTGTCACCAACCTGACCAACGAGGCGCAGGTTTCCTATTCCGGGTATAAGCAATTTGTCGAGGATGCCAGCCTTGCCGGACGCAAGTTCAACTTTGGCGTTGAATATAAGTTCTGATAAAATCCATTCTGATTTCAAAGGTATATTTCTATGAAAAAGATTCTTTCCTATACGGTTTCATCGCTGTTGATGGCGACTACGTTGATTGCTCCTGCTTATAGTGCCGAGACGCAAAGCACTGTTGCACAGGTAGAAGCTCCGGCTGCTGCACAAGAAGCGAAAAAGGCCAAGAATGTTATCCTGTTTGTGGCCGATGCGGGCGGTGTGTCTGTCATCCATGCGGCAAGCGTGCTGGGCTATGGCGCACCGCTGAAACTGAATATCCAGCAATGGCCGCATCTGGGACTGAACGAAACGTCACCGGTGGATAAATATGTATCGGACTCGGCCAATGGCATGTCCTCTATCATGACCGGGGTCAAAACGCGCAATGGCGTGATCAGCCAGTCTGCCGATGCCGAGCGCCGCAAAAAAGATGGCGCGCCGACCAAGACCCTGCTCGAATATGCCGAGGAACGCGGCTTGATGACAGCGGTGATCAGCACGCAGTCCATTGCCGATGCGACTCCGGCGGCGACTTATGCCCATTCCAATGACCGCGGCAAATGGGGCGAGATTTTCCCCCAGGCTTTCTCACCGCGCTATGGTGACGGGGTGGATGTGATGTTCGGCGCTGGCCGCAAGAAAATCGGCGAGCAACTATCCGCCCAGGGCACCAGTTTCGACAAGCTGAGCAAAAAGCATAAACGGCCCATCTATTCGCAGCTTGCCGAAGTTCCGGCTTCCAACGCCCGCCCCGTGGTCGTGGGTGATGATATGGATGTTCACGCCGCCACGCTGAAGGCGCTCGACTTGCTGGAACAGTCGCCCAACGGCTATTTCATGGCGGTTGAATGGGACGCGCATACCGACGATGCACTTGAAGGTCTGCAAAATGTCGTCAATTTCGACAAGCTGATCGCCGAGGTGCAAAAGCGCGTGAATCTGGACGAGACATTGCTGCTGTTTACTGCCGACCATTCCTTTGGCCTGCAAGTCGATGGCGGTGCGCGCGGGCAGGACTTGATGGAAGGCTATGGGGACTGGAAAGCCCTCAAAAAGGATGACGATATTGTCCGTTTAAAGAATGTTCTGGTTAACCGCACCCACACGGCAGAAGAAGTCCCTGCACTGGCAATCGGTGCCGGCGCGGATCAGGTGCGCGGATATTTCCCGAACACCTATTTGTTTGATGTGATGATGAAAGCTTACGGTTGGACCGAGGATGCCAAACCGGCTCAATAAGCCGGATATTCCGGGTTGCCCGTGACGAATCCATCACGGGCAACCCGATCTTATTCAGACTTCACAAAGTTCAGGCCGTATCGACCAGAACAATCTCTGCGTCCTCCAGAGCGGTAACGACAATCTCGTTCACCCCGGTGATCGCCACCCCGTCGCGGGCATTGGCCTCTACATCGCCGATCCGCACGCGGCCCGTGGCAGGTACCAGATAGGCGTGGCGGTCTTCGCTCAGTTCATAGCGCAAGGTTTCACCGGCCTTTACCGTGGCACCAAGCACGCGGGCATTGGCGTTGATCGTCAACGCCTCTTCATCCCCCGCGATACCCGATGCCAGCGGCACGAAACGACCATCCCGGCTTTCCTTCGGGAAGGGCCGCGTGCCCCAGCTTGGTGCATGGCCCCTGCGGTCAGGGATGATCCAGATCTGGAAGAGGCGGGTTTCCTCATCCTCCAGATTATATTCACTATGCTGGATACCCGTGCCCGCTGACATGACCTGAACATCACCAGCTTCGGTTCGCCCTTCATTACCAAGATTGTCGCGATGCGTAATCGCGCCCTTGGTGACATAGGTGATGATTTCCATGTCATTATGCGGGTGAGCCGGAAAGCCGGTTTGTGCCTGGATCCTGTCGTCATTCCAGACACGCAGAGCACCCCAGTGAAGCCGCTGCGGATCATAATATCCGGCAAAGGAAAAATGGTGATGCGTATCAAGCCAGCCGTGATTATCCCCGCCGAGCGAGGTCAAGGGGCGCAGTTCAATATGTGCTTTTGTCGTGGTCTGGGTCATTTTAATTCTCCATATCCGACGGACTATGCCGTCCTGTTGCTCCCTATATAGGTCTTATGGTCTGATCGTAATATCCCGATAAAGTTCATCATTTTGTTCGACTAAGTTGAATAGTCACACCGGGGCCAACCGGCTTGCTTCGCGGAAACCTGTCCGGAAAAGCACAACTTATCTTTCGCAATGTAACCTAAATGCCATTGAACAGGAAACATGCTGTCACATTCATGGCGTAAGGCAGCGGCCCATGGACAGTTTCATGGGAGCGCCCCGCATGACCGACCAATTTCCGAAAATCCCGCTGCTGGACGACAAACGGTATGAAGCCATGCTTTCGCGAAGGCCGCCGGTCCATCACAGCGACCGGAAGCGATACCGGACGATCTGGATTTCCGATGTCCACCTGGGTACGCGGGGATGCAATGCCGATTTGCTGATCGACTTTCTGGACCATGTCGACAGCGACACGCTCTACCTGGTCGGAGATATTATTGACGGATGGCGGCTGAAAAAGAAGTTTTACTGGCCGAGCAGTCATAATGACATCATCTGGCGCATATTGAAGCGGGCCAAGCGCGGAACGCGGATCGTTTATATCCCCGGCAACCATGACGAGATGTTCCGGCAATTTACCGGGCTTAATTTCGGCGGAGTCGAGATAAGACGCTCGGCCATTCACAAAACTGCCGATGATCGCCGCCTGCTGGTGCTGCACGGTGACGAATTTGACACGGTGATGCTGGCGCACCGCTGGCTCGCCTTTGTTGGGGACACGGCTTACACATTGTTGATGCGGCTGAACTGGGGCGTGAATGCCGTCCGCCGGAAAATGGACCTTCCTTATTGGTCGCTGTCAAAAATGGCGAAGCACAAGGTCAAAAACGCGGTCGAGTTTATCGGTCGGTTTGAAGAACTGGTCACACGGGCAGCGGGCAGCCGCGGCGTCGATGGCGTTGTGTGCGGCCACATCCACACCGCCGAAATGCGCGAGATAAAGGGCGTGCAATATTATAATGACGGCGACTGGGTCGAAGGCTGCACCGCGCTGGTCGAAGCGGATGATGGCAGCATGGAAATCTTGCACTGGGCCGACGAAATGGCAAAGCGCAACGCCCGCAAAGCAGAAGCGGAAAATATCGAGCGGTTTCCGAACCAGCGAGAGGAAGCGGCATGAAGATCGCTCTTGTCACCGATGCCTGGCATCCGCAGGTCAATGGCGTAGTCCGGACGCTGGAAACCGTCATCGATATATTGCGCGACTGGGGGCACGAGGTGCTGGTGATCTCGCCGGACCAATATCGCTCGGTCGCTGCACCTACTTACCCCGAAATCCGGCTGGCGATTACACGCGCCCGGACTATCGGTGAACAGATAACTGATTTTGGTGCCGATGCGATCCACCTGGCAACGGAAGGGCCGTTATGCCTGTCTGCGCTGCGCTGGTGCCGGCGGAAAGGCCGCCCCTTTACCACTGCTTATCACACGCAATTCCCGGAATATCTTGCCAAACGCACCAAGCTCTCCCCGCGCATATTCTGGAAATATATCCGCTGGTTCCACGGGCGCTCGGAAACCATCATGGTGTCAACGGAAAGCGTGCGCGGCCAGTTGCGCGCGGAACATTTGCCGCAGGTCCACCATTGGGGCCGCGGGGTTGACCTGACCAATTTCTCTCCCGATGCGCCGCAGCCCGATATTTTTGCCAGCCTTCCGCGCCCTATCCAGCTTTATGTCGGGCGCGTGGCGGTCGAAAAGAATATCGAGGCGTTTCTGGAAACAGGCCATCCGGGCAGCAAGGTTGTGGTCGGCGACGGCCCTGCCCTTGACCATCTGCGCAAGAAATTCCCCGATGTCCATTTTGCCGGACGCAAGATCGGGCGCGAACTGGCGGGATATTATGCCGGAGCAGATGTGTTTGTTTTCCCTAGCAAAACCGACACATTCGGCCTGGTGGTTATCGAGGCGCTGGCCTGCGGAACGCCGGTGGCTGCTTATCCTGTAACCGGTCCCATTGACATTTTGACCAGCGAAATCGGTGTCATGGACGAGTGCCTTGACCGCGCGATTGCTGGCGCCTTGCTCTGCGATCCTGCTGCTTGCCTGCCATCAGCAGCGGGCTTCAACTGGTCAGCCAGCGCACAGCAATTTCTGGAAGGATTAGCCCCGATACGAGCGTCTATGGCCGCATGAACAAATCTGATCGCATAGATTGCATCTCAAATATTACAGTTATGTTGCACTGAGTGTCATAATTATGTAATATATCTCCATTAGAATAGGAGATATGCAATGAAAACGGTCAAAATTCTGGGCGCCGCCGCCGGTTTGCTCATGGTTTCTGCTCCCGCTCTCGCAGCACCAGCAGAAGGTGAAATCGGATATTCCCAAGGAACTCTGGGCTATGATGCCTTGATGGCCGGTGACAACGAAACCGCTGTGAAACAGCTGGAAACCGCCGAAGGCATTAGCGAAAACGATCCTGCACGGCTAATCAATCTGGGTCAGGCTTATGCCCGCACCGGACGCACCGGCGAAGCTGCGGAAATGTTTATGACAGCCATTAACAGCAAGCACAGCTTTGCTCTGGTATTGTCAGACGGCACAGTGATTGATTCCCGCGAAGCCGCAAAACTGGCGCTCAACAATCTCAATCACAGGCTGGCAACGCGCTAAGGCGTTAAAGCTACTGCTTTTTACGGGTTGACGATGGCGCTCCGGCCAATCGTCATTCCGTAAGTCCGTGACCCGTCGCCATTC
>JADMKQ010000204.1 GCA_015478735.1 Sphingorhabdus sp.
ACATTTTCATGTCGTTGGAATCAAGCTGGTAAGGTACGATGGCAATAGGCTTTCCGTCTACGGTCTTGCGGTCCCAGAAAGGCACGTCACCGGAATAATCATCCATGTGATAATCGAAACCCTCTTCGATCAGCAGCCTGCGGGTATTATCGGTATGGAAATAGCGCGACAGCCAGCCATAAGGGCGCACACCGACGGTCTTTTCAATCGAGCTTACCGCTTTACGGATAAACTCGCGTTCTTTCTCTTCATCCATCTTGAACTGGTGGACCCAGCGATAGCCGTGGCTGACCGGCTCGTGCCCCAATTCGGCAATCGCGCCAGCAATTTCCGGATAGTTTTCAAGGCTAAGCGCCGCGACGGTCCAGCTTGCCATGATGTCAAACTCTTTGAGCAACTTCACAATGCGCGGCGCACCGGCTTTTATCCCGTATAGATAGTTGCTTTCATTGCCATAGTTGCGGATGGGCGACTTGATATGGATGCCCAGCTCGTCAACCGGTTCCATGCCGCGATCGCCGCGTGCGATGGTCATCTCGCTGCCTTCTTCCACATTGACAACAATGCTCAGCGCCATTTTCGCGCCATCCGGCCAATCTATACGTTCCTGTTTCATTTGTTCTCCCTCTCCCCTTCAGGGGAGAGGGCCGGGGAGAGGGGCAGTCTCTCATTTCCGGCCCAATGTTCAAATCTTTTAGAGGACTGCCCCTCACTTATGCCCTCTCCCCCGGAAGGGGAGCGGGAAACTAGTGCATTTCTTCTCCGCCGGAGACGTTGATCGCCTCTCCGGTCACATAAAATGCGTCATCGCTGGCAAGCCATGCACAGGCTGCTGCGGTATCGGATGGCAGACCGGGCCGACCCATGGGATTTTTGGCCTTCATATTGGTCATATAATCCTCAACCGTGGCAAAGCCGAGCAGCTTTGAAAAATACTCGTTCTGCGCGGCGCCCAGCCCGGTTGTCACATGGTTCGGGCAAACGGCATTAACGGTAATGCCGTGCGCGCCCAGTTCCACTGCGCTGGCCCGTGTCAAACCGACCATGCCATGTTTCGAGCTGACATAGGCTGGCAAATGCGGGAAAGCGGTTTTGGCGGCTTGCGATGCGATATTTATAATCCGCCCGCCATTGCCGGCCTTGACCATCGCTTTTGCCGCCGCCTGCGTGCAGTAAAATGCACCGGACAGGTTCACACCGATAACCGCAGCCCAATCCGCCGGATCAACGTCGAGCAAAGGCTTCATCATGAAACCGATACCGGCATTATTGACGAAAATATCCACGCTGCCGAAAGCGTCAACGCTTTGATCGACCAGCGCCTGACATTGCTGCGCGTCGCTGACATCACAGGCAATGGTTGCCACTTTTGCGCCGCGGGCGCGCAGTTCTTCGGCTACGCCTTCTTCCTCGTCCCCGATGGACAGGTCCGATACGACGCAATTTGCGCCTTCATCCGCAAAGCGTTGCAATATGCCCTGCCCCAGTCCCTTTTCCTTGCCAGAGCCGGTGACGACGATAGTTTTGCCTTTGAACTTCATGCTCGTTCCTTCCGGCATTAAAGGTCTTCGGTCAGGATGAATTGCGGGTTATCGGCATAATCCTGGAACGGGGCGGCCATGGCCTGAAACTCTTCGGTAGAGATTTCCGCCAGAAACGGGTCCATGCCCTGAATATCCAGCACTTCGACATATTGATAAGGCGAAGCAGCGTCCGAACCCAGCACGCCGGTGGCTTTGTGCACGGTGAATTTCTCGACCGAACCCAGCCGGTTGACGCCGGGAATATCGTCTTTCTTTGCCCATGCCTCGTAATCAGCGGCGCTAACGCCGTCTTTCAAATTGAATATAACGATGATGCGCATAGTCTCTCTCCTTACGAGTGTTTCAGAAATGTTTCGGGGGCGCGGTAAGCATCAAGCTGGCTATCCAGCTTGCGCGCCAGTTCAAATAAGCCCGCTTCGTTACCGGCTGCGCCGATAATCTGCACGCCGACGGGCAATCCGTCATCGGTCCATCCGGCCGGGATGCTGATCGCGGGAAGGCCTGCAATGCTGGCAAGGCAGGTGAAATCGGCCTGATTGGCAGGGGCGTTGTCGGCATGGCTGAACGCGGCTTGCGGGGCGGTGGGAAGCAGGATCGCTCCATATTTATCCGCCGCAGCGCTCAAAGCCTCACCGGTTTCTTTCAGGATTTTCCTGTCTTCCGCCAGATCATCCGCGCTGCGCTTTGGCCCATAGGTGAGCAGTTTTTTGAGATGATCGGACAGTCCCGCGGGGTTATCGGCGATCACTTGTTTCAAGCTGTTCGCCAGTCCCAGCGAAGACATGATAAAGCCTGCAAAACGAATACGGGTCAGCGGATATGGCAGAGAAAACTGCTCCGCCGCGCCCAGTGCTTTTTTGGCCTTCTCATAACCGTCCAGCACGGGCTGCTCGCACTCGACTTCGCCGAGATTTTCCAACAATCCAATATTATCAATGACTTGAGCAGGAGCGAGATTCGCAATAACATGCGTTAGTGACTCCATTAGCTCCAATGACCGCGCCAACGGCCCGATGCTATCAAGCCACGCATCGACAAGCTCCAACCCGTCCTGGCTGACCGCGCCGCGCGTTGGTTTCAGGCCATAGACACCGCAATAAGCCGCCGGTATCCGCACCGAACCCATCGTGTCAGTGCCTAGTGCCGCATCGCAAAGCCCCGCCGCAACCGCCGCGCCGCTACCACCCGATGAACCGCCCGGCGTATAACCGATCCGGTGCGGGTTGTGGGTTGGCCCGTAAAACGGATTGTCCGTCTTCGCGCCAAGCGCCGCTTCTTCCATGTTGAGCGAGCCGATAATCACCGCCCCTGCATCGCGCAGACGCTTAACACTCTCGGCATCGTGCTCGGCAATCCGGTCACGAAATGCCTCGATCCCGCTGGACCACGGCAGACCCGCAACCGCGATATTTGCCTTCACGCCGATGGTCACGCCCTCAAGCGGCCCCTTCCCGGACTGTGCCGTAGGGTCAAAGTCCGTAAAGGCGTTCAGAGGTTCATTCGCCGCTTTCAGGTCGTCCCAGTGGATCATGGCCGGATCAAAGCCCCCGTGCGTCAATCAGCCTGATCGGCTTTTGACGGGTATCGATCTGGGTATCGTCAGCGGTATCACCCGGTCCGACGAGAGCAACATCGACCTCGATGCCAATGCCCTTGCGGAGCAGTTCCGCAATCTCGCTTTGCTCACTGGCACCGCGGCTTTCCAGCGTGACGTGCATGCTGTCACGGCCCGCTTCATCACGGGTGACGCGGCAAACATATTCGCCGGTCAGATCGCCGCGACCTTCGATGATCGCGCCAATCGCGTGCGGGAAGATGTTGATCCCGCGCAGCTTGACCATATTGTCGCTGCGTCCCTTGAACCCGGTGATGCGTTTGAACACCATGCCTGTCGCATTGGTATCGGTCCGTTCCTCGGTAATGTCATGGGTGTTAAAGCGGATGCACGGTGCAACATCGTCCTTGAACAGGCATGTGACAACCATATCACCTGTGCCGCCCGGAGCGACAGGTTCCCCGGTATCGACATCCAGCAGTTCCAGATATTGCGCGTCTTCCCAGACATACATGCCATCGCGCTCCGGTCCTTCACCAGCAATCGTTCCGGTATCACCGACACCATACCAGTCATAGGCTTTCGCGCCGTGCCAAGCGGCTTCAGTCGATGCGCGGTCCTCGGTTCCCAGATGACCGATAATCATCTTGAGCTTGATCCGGTCAAACAGGTTTTCCGCTTCCGCAACTTCAGCCAGTTTGCGGACATAGTCAACAAAACCAACCATACAGGTTACATTGAAATCTGCCATCAGGTTGACCTGGTTGACCGACCGCGTTTCAATCCCGGTTCCTGCGCTCAGGAACAGCGAATTGGTGTAGTGGGTGACCGCTTCACGGATATAATGCCCGCCGTTAATCATGCCGTGGCCATAAACCGACTGAACCACGTCTTCGCGGCCAAGCCCCATCCAGCGATACATACGTCCAACCAGCAGGTTGGTAATTTCCCGACCCTTTGGTCCGAACATAAGCGGCTGCGGCCGGCCTGTTGTTCCGGATGTCGTGTGGAAAACCACTGGCGTATCGCCGCGTCCGTCAAAGTCGCCATAAGGCGGATATTCATTGACCGAAGCCATTAGATCGGACTTGTCATAAACCGGCAGCTTAGTGATGTCGGCCAGAGATTTGACGTCTCCGGCTTCGATGCCCTGATTGCCCCAAAGGCGCTGGTAAAACGGAATTTCCCAGCCGCGCTTCATCAATTTCTGAAACTGTTTGTCCTGAATGGCATAAAGCTCGTCACGCGACATATTGGTGTAGCGGTGAACAAAAGCATCACCGACCGGATATTGGTCCAGCATTTCTTTCGCGTCAAAACATTCGAAATAGGTTGGAAAACTCATTGTGGCTCCGTTGCATAGGCTAGAGGATTGTCAAAAATTACCGAAGAGCAATCGTCACCGGCAAGGCTGCGTGCGAGGTCAAATTTGGATTGCGTCTGCGCAGGCGAAGTTGGCGCGGACGGGCTGCCAAGATTGTCATTAATGGTGCGTTCTATCACGCCGCCGTCTGCCAGATGAAGCACCAGCTTTTGGGGTGCAAGCGCGTTGTGATCGGGATTATCGTCGATCCTGACCACCACTTTTTCGCCAAGCGCAGCGAGCTTGGGATCGGCGAACTCCTCGGCGATAAAACAGCGCGGATCAATGATCCGGTCGCGCAGCATGAGCGGCACAAGGAACGGCAAGCACAGCCGCGCATAGCTTGATGTCATATCCGCCTTATAGGCCCGCCCGACAAGCCGGTGGATGAGCGGCGGGGATTCTATATCAACAGACTGCACCGATTGCGGGTCCAGCGTCCCGTCGCGCAGCATATCATCAATCGCGCCCAATATTCCGTGGCTCGCCCGGCCGGATGGAAACGGCTTGATACTCACTTCTTCGATCAGCCATTTGCTGCCAATCGTATCAGTATAACGCGCCAGATCGCCCGGTTCGAACAGCTTGAAATAACCAAAAGGCCCTTCCAGAACATCGTGAGGCCCATCCATTCCCGCGGCAGCCAGATCAACGGATGAAATTGCGGCGCGTGCGGCATTGGCTATCTGCAACGGCAGAGCGATGGAGGCCTCGACATGCGCCTGCATCGTTCCGCTGGCATGGCTGTAAGCAAGCCCCAGAACATCAGCCATCTGCTCACGCGATAGCCCTTGCAAGCGGGCAGCAGCGAGCGATGCGCCAATTACCCCGGCCGTTGCGGGACGGAAAAACTGCATCGGGCCAGTAGCAGCAACGCCTATCCCGCTGGCAATATCGACACCAACAGCCAGCGCTGTCAGAAAAGCTTCTGGCTCAGAACCACCCATCCGGTCAGACACCGCGAGCAAAGCCGCAGTGACAACGGAAAGCGCATGCACAACGGCTTGTTCATGCACCGCATCCCATTCAAGGCAATGGATAGCAAAACCGTTAAAGAAAGCCGCTGACGTAGCGGGAGCTTTCAAACTGCCACCAATGATCCGCGCGTCATTGCCAGTTCCCCAGCCTTGCACAACAGGGAGCAAAACCTGTGCGTGCGGCGATGCTGCCCCGGCCGCACCTACGGCTAGAGTATCAGCCAATAGTCGCGCCGTGTCCGCTCTCGCCTGATCGGAGAGCTTATGCTCTGTCGCCGCGAAATCGAGGATTTTCTGAACGTGACTCATGACAACCATTCCTTCAGCATTGCTTGAATGGCAGTGGCATCATCACCCTTCAGTGCCAGTTCAATCGCACGGTCGGCTTCTTTGTCAACCAATCCGCCCCAGGCGATAAGCTGGCGCGCCTTGCCGATAATCTGCTCTTCACTCATGCAGCGTTCGGGATCGCCCAGCGTATCTACAAGCTCGACAGTCTCACCGCCGCAAGTGACGCGTGCGCCATAATGTTCCGGGTAGCGCGCTGTAATATCGGATGCTTCCGATACTTTGATGCGCGCTCGCAACGCGGCCAGTTCTTCAATCGCATCCGGTTCAAAATCTGTAAGCGCAGGAACACCGCGTTCTGCCACTACTGCTACAGCATGCTGCAAAGAGAATTTCGCATCAAGCACCGTCTTGGGGTCGGGCCGGTCGCAAAATGTGATCGCATCCGCATAGCTTTCGACGAATATTTCGCCGGACAATGACCCCGTTTTCGCTTTTAATTGCAGCGCCGCATCTATCGCCGGATGCGCGTGGCGACATGCGCCCCAAGGCTTGAAGCTGACTTCATGGATACGCCATTGAGCGGCAAAATCCATTGGCTTGGGGTTTTCGCAAGTCCCCGCGTAAAGCCCTTGCGTCCCTTCAAGAATGAAGCGGGAGCCTTTGATATTAGCCGCTATATAAGCGGAAATCTGCTCACCCGTTGCTATCGCATGGGCAACATGGAATTGCTTCGCGTCGTCATTTTCGTGCCTTGTTTGCCAAAGTCCGCCAGCAACCGTTCCCGCCAATCCCATGGCAGAAGCATAATCGCCTGCCAATGCGGTATCTTGGCCCAGACGACGATGAAGGTGGGCAACGGCAGCGCCGAAAAATCCGGCAGTAGAGGTCGGATGGAAATGGCTATAATGATGGCTATCGAACGTTGCGCCGACGCAAATCATCGCTTCATAACCGATGATCGCAGAGTTCAGCGCCTTTTCCAGATCCGCTTCGTCCTTTAACGCCGCAGGCCAGATAACCGGACCGGGGTGCAGGATTGCGGACCTGTGCACATCATCCATCTCAAGTATATTGCCGAGCCAATATTCCGGATGATCCAGACGCTTAGCATAGCGCCCGGCCTTTTCGCTTTTCAGCGCCCCCGCAACACAGCCTAGCCAGTCCAGCAAATGTAGCCTGGCCCGCTGACGTGTTCCACCGTCCACCGGCCGCATCAAATGCGCTGCAAGTTTTTCGGTCAAACTGGCTTGCGCCATATCAAGGGAGGCCGGGTCACTCATTATTTCAGTTCCGGCGCATCGGTTGGCTGCCAATCGGCTTCGGATTGGAACCGGAAAGCAGGTGCAATCTGGTGCGTTCCGTTTGCTTCAACCAGCAAGCCCCTTTCCTTCACGAAGCCCTGATCCAGCGCTTCGCGGAAATCGAGAACGGGCGAAAAGGCGACGTCTTTGTCCGCAAACCATTCGACCCATTCATCGCGGGTTTTGGTTGAGAATATGCCGCGCAGATAATCAACGAGCGGCTTTTGCAACGCGCCTGCCTCTCCCTCGGCCAATGGAAGCAGGTCGATACGGTCAAGCGCGGTTAGCAGGTTCTTCGCAAACTTGACCTCGCGGCCACCCAGAACAACATGCAAACCATCCAGCGTCTTGTAAACATTATAAAAAGCTGCCCCGCCAAGCGAACGCTGCGACTGTGATACAGGGCTATTGCCACCGCTGATCGCATCGCCAGCGATATGGGCACACCATGGCAAAAGCGAGTCATACATCGCGACATCGATATAATCACCCTTGCCTGTCTTTTCACGCCCGATCAGCGCCATCAGCACAGCAGATAACCCGTTCAGCCCCGCCGCCATATCGGCAGATGGGGCGCCCGGCACAACCGGCATCCCATCTTCGCCATCATTGACTGACAAAAAGCCGGAAAGCGCCTGCACGGCAAGATCATGGGCTGGATGGTGCGCCATCTCGCCGTCTTGCCCGAAAGCGGAAATCGAACAATAAACAATCCGCGGATTTTTCGCCGCAACAGCCTCATAATCGAAACCCAGCCGCTTCATCACACCAGGCCGGAAACCTTCGATCATAACGTCTGCATCGGCGAGCAATTCCCAAAGCCGCTCACACCCTTCTTCGCTCTTCAGATCAAGCGCCAGCGCCTTTTTGCCGCGGTTCAGATTGCGGAACCAGACCGATTGACCGGCCTCGACAGGTTCCATCTGCCGCGCCGGATCACCGGTTGGCGGCTCGACCTTGATAACGTCGGCACCATGGTCCGCCATCATCAAGGTGAGCATCGGTCCGGGGAGGAAAAGCGAAAGATCGACGACTTTTATGCCTGTGAGTTTTGCCATTATTCAGATCACACCCTTTGCACGTAGTCCCTCAACCGCATCTGCATCATAGCCCATTTCAGCCAATACAGCATCGCTGTCTGCACCCAATAAAGGGGCAGCCTTGTTGGGAAGGCGCTTGCCATTCAGCTTGATGGGGCTGGACAGAACATCCATTTCCGGCTTGTCGGGATGGCTGATCGTATCGCGCATACCGATGGTTTTCAGCCACGGATTGTCGAGTGCCTGATCCAGATTATAAACCGGCGCGATCGGAACCAGTCCTTCCAGCAAGCCTTGCCAATGCGCGACTTCATGCTCGCCAAAAATGCCTTCCAATATTCCGGAAAGCGTCTCGCGGTTTTTCAGGCGATTGGCAGGCGTATCAAAACGCGGATCATTGATCAGCTCGCTATGACCGATTTTCTCGGCAAGGATCGGCCAGAATTTTGGTATCTGCGCCATCACAAACATCCAGCCATCCGCAGCCTTGAACATCTGGCTAGGCGTAGCAGACGGATGCGCACCGCGTTTCACGCGCTGGGTCACATCGCCTTCATTCATATACCAAAGTGCAGGATAGCTGGTCTGGTGAACCGCAGCGGACAACAGATCGACATCCACGTCGCAGCCTTCACCCGACCGCTGGGCATCCAGCAGCGCGGCAAGCAAGCCAACGGCCATTTGCGTGCCGGACATGAAGTCCACCATCGACAGGCCAAAGCGGACCGGCGGGCCATCAGGCTCCCCCGTCAAAGCACAAAAACCGGCCTCTGCCTGCATCAGATAATCATAGCCCGGCCACTGAGCGCGTTCATTATCGCGGCCATAGGCGGAACAGTGCGCACAGACGATAGCCGGGTTAACCGATTTCAGGCTTTCGTAATCCAGACCGATTTTTGCCGGCACATCGCCGCGTAGGTTATTGGCCATGACATGCGAGTTCTTGACCAGCTTATGAAGGATTTCCAGCCCTTCATCGGTTCGCAAATCCAGTGTCAAAGACCGCTTATTCAAGTTAAAGCTTTGAAAATAAAGACTTTCCTGTTCACGCAGCCAATGCGGCCCGACATGACGGGCCGTATCGCCTCCACCCACTCCATTTTTGGCAGGTGGTTCGATCTTGATAACATCCGCCCCCATCTGCGCGAGATACATGGTGCCATAAGGGCCAGCACCATATTGCTCGGCAGACAGAACACGAAAGCCTTCTAGGGGGAGCTTTTTACTCATGCCGGATTCTGCTTTACCCATTGCTTAGAGATAATCATGCGCTGCATTTCGTTGGTTCCCTCACCGATACACATCAGGATGGAATCGCGGTAATAGCGTTCGATATCATATTCCTTGGAATAGCCGTAACCGCCGTGAATACGCAGGCTTTCTTCCGAGTTGCGCACTGCCGCTTCAGAAGCAAAATATTTGGCCATTCCGGCTTCCATGTCACAGCGTTCACCGCGGTCATATGCCATTGCCGCATCCAGTGTCAGCAACCGTGCAGCGCGTGCCCGTGTCACCATTTCACCCAGCTTCAACTGGATAGCCTGATGCTCGCAAATGGGCTTACCCATTGTTTCACGGATCTGTGCATATTCGGTTGCCAGCCGCAAAGATCCCTCGGCAAGGCCAACGCCGCGCGCTGCAACGTTGATACGGCCAAGCTCAAGACCGCCGGTTGCCTGAAAAAAGCCTTTGCCTTCAACGCCGCCGATAAGGTTTTCGGCTGGAATGCGGTAATTGTCAAAGGTCAGCTCGGCACTGTCGATGGATTTATAGCCCAGCTTGTCGAACTTCTTGCCAACGCCAAAGCCTTCACCCTTGGGCGCGATCATCAGGCTCATGCCCTTGTAACGCGGGTCTGCCTTGGGATCGGTCTTGACGAGCAGAGCAAAACATTCGCCCTGAATACCGTTCGTGATCCAGGTTTTCGTGCCGTTGATGACATATTCATCGCCTTCACGGCGCGCAACGGTACGGATTGCCTGCAAGTCAGTTCCGGCATTTGGTTCAGTCAACGCAAGACCACCGCGAATTTCGCCGCTGGCAAATTTGGGCAGCCATTTCGATTTCTGTTCCGAGGTGCCGAAACGTTCGACTGCTGCAGCCATAATCAAATGCGAATTCATGATACCCGTAATCGCCATCCAGTAAGACGAGATATAGGCGATAATTTTGGCATAGGTGGTCGCTGGCAGGCCAAGCCCGCCATATTCTTCACTGATAGTAGCCCCAAACAGACCCATTTCGGTCATCTGGGCGACCAGTTCCTTTGGCCAGATATCGCCATGGTCATGTTCCATGACCACCGGTTTCACTTCACCCTGGACCCATTTTTCAATGGCTTCCAGAAATGCCCGTTCGTCGTCCGGGTCGATTGTTCTTATTTGATTCACTTCTGCGGCACTCGCCATGTTCTACTCCTTAAACGCGCAAATTATTCAGCAAACTTAATCGTCAGTGTTGCCAAAGCCGCGCTTCCAGATCAGCATCGTGCGCTCGAACGTGCACACGACATCGCCGTGCTGGTTTGTGCCGACGGTTTTGATCGTCACAATTCCCTGTTCAGGGCGCGATGAAGATTCACGCTTTTCCAGAACTTCGCTTTCTGCATAAAGCGTGTCACCGGGGAACATCGGCTTCGTCATTTTAATTTTGTCCCAGCCAAGATTGGCAACCGCCTTTTGACTGGTGTCGGAAACGCTCATGCCGACCATCAATGCCACGGTCAGAGGCGAACAGACGAGCGGCTTTTTAAACTCGGTCTTCTTGGCAAATTCATAATCGAAATGCGCAGGGTGCGTGTTCATCGTCAACAATGTGAAGTGCACGTTGTCGGTATCGGTGATCGTGCGGCCGGGACGGTGTTCGTAAATATGACCTACTTCGAAATCCTCGAAATAGCGGCCAAAGGTTTCCCGGAACCGGCCGGGGCTGACTTCAATTACTCCATCACGCATATTAAATATCCTTCTGATTGTTTGTATCTATCTGTATCTATTGGTTTTTATACTGACGCAAGTATCCGGCGGTACCGTTCCATAATGGGTGCCTCCAGCATTTTTCCGTTATGGGAAATGGCTTTGCCACCGGCTGCATCATAAACCGCTACGGCATCCTGTGCTTCCGCAATTTCGGCTTCGCTGGGACGCATCGCGGTCTGGATAGCGGAGAGCTGCTTGGGGTGGATCGCGGCCTTGGCATGAAAGCCCATGGCTTTGGCGCGGGCACATTCCTCGGCCAGCCCCTCTTCATTCCCCATGTCGATATAAGGCACATCTATCGCC
>JADMKQ010000205.1:0-8268 GCA_015478735.1 Sphingorhabdus sp.
GGGATGATGAAGGTGAGGGCGATGCCGGTCGAGATCATCATCTTTATGTGGAACACCGGCTGGCCAAGACGGAAGAACATGTGTGCGAGCATGGCGGAAGAGATCAGGGCAAATACAAACGCGCCGCCATAGATCAGGGTCATGTTGCCACCCTGGACATCTTCTTCGGTCAAGCCGACTGCGCCCATCCATTTCTTGCCCATGATCGGGCCATACCAGATGCCGCCGACCAGAAAGCCGCTAACCGCAGCCACAAATATGGCGAGCCAGTTTACCTCAAGTAAATCCATCTTATCCTCCCCGTTTGTAAATATCTGCTTTTATACGCAGATTTCCGGAAAATCCACATAAGCCGCAACGCTGGCAGACGCACCGGTTAGGCGCGCCTGCAAACGGGGCGTGACTCACGGGAAAATAGGTCGTAAAGGCGCGCCAATATGGCAACAGCAATCCCCTCTCCGCCCAAAGTCGGCATGGTGTCCCTTGGCTGCCCCAAGGCACTGGTCGATAGTGAACGCATTTTGACGCAGCTCCGCTCTGATGGCTATCAGATGTCGGCAGACTATGCAGGCGCGGATGTCGTGCTGGTCAACACCTGCGGCTTTCTCGACAGCGCCAAAGAAGAATCGCTGGAAGCTATTGGCGAGGCTATGGCTGAAAATGGCCGGGTGATTGTCACGGGCTGCATGGGTAATGAGGCGGAACTGATCCGTGCGCGTTTCCCCGATATTCTGGCGGTAACCGGCGCGCATCAATATGAAGATGTGGTCAATGCCGTCCATGAAGCCGCTCCGGCAGCACGCGGGGCTTTCATTGATCTCGTGCCCGATGCCGGGCTGAAACTCACGCCGCGACACTATAGCTATCTGAAGATTTCCGAAGGCTGCAACCACCGCTGTTCCTTTTGCATCATCCCGTCCCTGCGCGGTGATCTGGTATCGCGGCGGCCGGATGCGATCCTGCGCGAAGCGGAAAAGCTGGTCGCCAATGGCACCAAGGAATTGCTGGTCATCAGTCAGGACACGTCGGCTTATGGCGTGGATATCAAGCACCAGCCGCGCGAATGGCGGGGCAGGGAAGTGCGCGCCCATATGACTGATCTGGCCGAAGCGCTGGGCGAACTTGGGGTGTGGACACGCCTCCATTATGTCTATCCCTATCCCCATGTCGACAAAGTCATACCACTGATGGCGGATGGGAAGATCACACCTTATCTCGATATTCCGTTCCAGCATGCCGCGCCCAATGTGCTGAAACGCATGAAGCGCCCCGCGAACGAAGCAAAGGTTTTGCAGCGCGTGAAAAGCTGGCGCGAAATATGCCCTGACCTTACCATCCGCTCGACATTCGTGGTTGGTTTCCCCGGCGAAACAGAACAGGATTTCCAGTATCTGCTCGACTGGCTTGATGAAGCCCAACTCGACCGGGTTGGTGGTTTCCGTTTTGAACCTGTCGAAGGTGCGGCCGCCAATGCTCTCGACGGCGCTGTGCCCGAAGAGGTTAAGGAAGAACGCTATCAGCGGTTGATGGAAAAAACCGCTGCGATCAGCGCCGCAAAACTGCAAGCCAAGATTGGTCGGACCTTGCCTGTCATCATCGACGAAATCGGGGAGCCCGATGAAGATGGCGATATTGGCGCGACTGCCCGGTCACAGGCCGATGCGCCGGAAATTGACGGCAATGTGTTTTTGCGTAACGTAAGCGGTGATCTTTCGGTAGGTGATATCGTCGATGTAGTGATCGAAGATGCCGATGCGCATGATCTGTACGGAGCGACCGTAGGTTCCTGATACAAAAGGCGGAATCATTACGGCCGCGGTATCCAGAACGTCTCTTTAACCATATATTTGCACTAGCTCGAAACCTCTCGGGCTTATGGGGCGGGCATGAACAAAGTCCTTACGAAATATGCCTCAACTGACTATTCCCTCGCACGTCAAGCCGGCATGATTTCGGCTGCTGAAGTTTTAATCGCATTTACGGCTACGGCACTCGGATATCTTGCTTTTTTTGGAATTGATGACGGTTTCTGGAATATTCTGGTTCTCGGGTTCTTCGTGCCATGGATTATATGCCTTCCGGCCAATTTCTATGGCGTAAAACAGCGCCAGCAATTAATTGATATGGCGGTTAAACTAAAAGATACGCAAGAAAAGCTCCAGAAAGTGAATCAGGATCTGCAGTTTCGGGTGAATATTGATGGCTTGACTGGTCTGACCAACCGGGAACATTTTATAAGGCTCTTCGAAGAGCGACGGATGGAGTCAGAGAATAATGTTCTGCTCATCATCGACGCGGATCATTTTAAATCTATCAACGATGGCTATGGTCACCCGGTGGGCGACAGGGCGCTGATCTCAATATCATCCGTATTCAAATATCTCCTGCGGAAAGGCGATCTGGTTGGTCGCATCGGCGGAGAGGAGTTTGGCGTATTGCTCCCGAATACTTCCGAGGCCGAGGGTGAGATTATCGCGGAAATGATCCGTTACGAGATCGAGAATATATTGTTTGAGCCACAAAAAGGCGTGTCCCGCAGGATGACAGTCAGCATCGGTCTGACCGGCGTGTCCCCTTATGACGAACGCGCTGTTTCGATGCGGAACGCAGACAGCGCCCTGTTTGAAGCCAAGCGCCGCGGCCGCAATCAATGGGTGCGCTATTCGGCGGATATGCGCGACAAGCCGCGCCCCTTTTATGAAGCGAAAATGAGGCAAGGTCCAATCTCCATACGCGCGTGATGCGGCGCGGCACATTTCCGTAACCGGATATGCAAATTAGCAATGACGGAGACGGCCTGCACTGCTAGTCATGTGGGCATGACAGATACAGATACCTCCACCCTCACGCCACCTGACAAGGGCATCAACGAACAAAAACATCTCTATCTGGTTGATGGTTCGTCCTATATTTTCAGAGCCTATCACCGTTTGCCGCCACTGACCAATATTCGCGGTGAGCCGGTTGGTGCTGTCTATGGTTATACGACGATGCTGTGGAAACTTGCAGCAGATTTGCATAAAGCCGACGGACCGACTCATCTGGCGGTAGTCCTCGACAAATCATCGCAGAGCTTCCGCAACGAGATTTATGAGCATTATAAGGCTAACCGGCCCGAAGCTCCGGAAGATCTGCGCCCGCAATTCCCGGTGATCCGTGACGCTACGCGGGCCTTCTCTCTGCCGCTTATTGAGGAAGAGGGTGTCGAAGCGGACGACATGATCGCCAGCTATACCAAAGTCGCGCTGGAGCAGGACTGGAAAGTTACCATCGTGTCATCGGACAAGGATCTGATGCAATTGATCGAGCCCACGGACAATAGCCGTGTCGACCTGCTCGATACGATGAGAAATGTCCGCATGGGAAAGGCGACGGTAGAGGAAAAATTCGGCGTTGGTCCAGAGCGGCTTGGCGATGTGCTTGGCCTGATGGGGGATAGCTCGGACAATATTCCCGGCATACCCGGCATTGGCCCCAAAACCGCGTCCAAGCTTATCAACGAATATGGCGATTTCGAAAGCGTCCTTGCCGCCGCTCCTGATATGAAAAAGTCCAAGATGAAGGAAAACATCCTGGAAAATATCGAGCTGGCGCGTCTGTCGCGGATATTGGTGACACTGAAAGATGATTGCCCGCTGCCCGACCCGCTCGAAAGCTTTGAGCTACAGGCTATCCCGAAAGAACCACTGCGGGATTTTCTGACGCATCACGGGTTTAACTCGCTGCTCAAAAAACTGGATGGCGATCAGGCAGAGCCGCAAAACCCCGATACTAATGGCGGAATAGGGAATGAGATGCCCGGTTCATCCATTGTGCAGGCCAAACCTGTCCCGGTTCCAGCGATTGACCGCAACCAGTATGAATGTGTGCAAAGCCTGGAAAGTCTTGACCTCTGGATTGACCGCGCACGAAAGGCCGGAACATTTGCGATTGATGTCGAGACGGATAGTCTGGAAAGCGTATCCGCGCGCCTTGTCGGCATCTGCATGGCGACCGGTCCCCATATGGCCTGCTACATACCGTTGGGGCATGGCAGCGGCGATATGTTTGCCGAATCTCCCCAGCAGATTCCGGTCGGTGAGGCCTTGGCCCGGTTAAAGCCTTTGCTTGAGGATAGCGCTATTCTGAAAGTCGGGCAAAATCTGAAATATGACATCACCGTCCTTGCCCAGCATGATATTCGCGTCACGCCGTTTGATGACACGCTCGTGATGAGCTTTAACCTCGATGCAGGTCTGCACGGTCACGGCATGGACGAGCTTGCCAAGCTGCATCTGGACCATGAGTGCATCAGCTTCAAATCACTGACCGGCACCGGTAAAAAAGCGATCAGCTTTGCCGAAGTTCCGCTCGACAAGGCGACCGAATATGCCGCGGAAGACGCCGACGTTACATTGCGCCTGTGGGAAATATTGCGCCAGCGTATGATCCCGGAAAGAGCGACGCGCATATACCAGATGGTTGACCGCCCGCTTGTCCCCGTCATCGCCAGGATGGAGGAAACGGGCGTGTTGGTGGACCGCGAGGTTCTAGCGCGGTTATCCCAGAGCTTTGCAGCGAATATGGAAATACTTGAAAAGGAAATCCATGATCTGGCGGGCGAGAGTTTCGCGGTTGGCAGTCCCAAGCAACTGGGAGAGATCCTGTTCGGGAAACTGGGTCTGAAAGGCGGTAAGAAAGGGAAAAGCGGCCAATATTCGACCGATGTCACGGTGCTCGAACGGCTGGCCAGCGACGGCGAGCCGATTGCACAGAAAATTGTCGGCTGGCGGCAATTAGCAAAGCTGAAATCCACCTATACCGACGCGCTACAAGAAGAGATTAACCCGAAAACCGGACGCGTCCACACCAGCTATTCGCTTAGCGGAGCGCAGACCGGGCGGCTGTCTTCGACCGAACCAAATCTGCAAAATATTCCGATCCGCACGGAAATCGGCCGGCAAATCCGTCAGGCTTTTGTCGCCGCACCTGGCAATGTCATATTGGCCGCCGACTATAGCCAGATTGAACTGCGCCTTGCCGCGCATATTGCCAATGTCGATACGCTGAAAGCCGCTTTTGCCGCTGGTGAGGATATTCATAACCGCACCGCGCAGGAATTGTTCGGCTCTGTCGATCGCGACACGCGTGCGCGCGCCAAAACCATCAATTTCGCGATTCTCTACGGTATTTCCCGCTGGGGGCTGGCGAAACGCCTGGAGGTCGATCCGGACGAAGCGCAGGCGATGATCAACACCTATTTCGAACGCTTCCCCGGTATAAACCACTATATTTCCGAAACGCTGCAATCTGCACGGGACTGCGGCTTTACCGAGACATTATTTGGCCGGAAAACACATTTCGACCGGATCAGGTCATCCAACCAGGTTGAGCGCCAGGGCAGCGAACGCGCAGCAATCAACGCTCCTATCCAAGGAACCTGTGCCGACATCATCAAACGCGCTATGGCCCGGATGGGTCCAGCGCTGGCGGATGCGGGCCTGCCTGACGTAAAAATGCTGATGCAGGTGCACGACGAACTGGTTTTCGAGCTACCGACAGAGAATGTCGATGCAGCCTCCGCAGTGATCCGAACAATTATGTCGGGCGCAGCGGAGCCAGCGGTAAAACTGTCAGTGCCGCTGGATGTGGATATAGGTATTGGCAAGAATTGGGATGAAGCGCATTGATACGCGGATAAAAATTGCGGGCAATCTAGAGTGATTTCGAGTGAAATGGAACATTTCACGGCTCGGAAATCACGATAAAACAATAGATTAGGCCCCAATTTTGATTCAATCAAAATTGGACAGGGTCTAGGCAATAGTACTGGGTTTGCCCGCAATGTTAATCACGCCATTTAATCATCCCGTTTAATCGCGGCGCGCGGTCACAGACCGGCCATTCGCATTCAGGATCGTCAGAGTCCCGTCTTTGATCGAATAGCTCTGTCCACTCTGCAATATTGTCATCAGCCGCTGATCTTGCTGCATCAATGCAGGTGCACAGGCTTTTCGTGTCATCGCGATCCCGCTCATGATTTTCAGAGTGCTGCCGGATGCTTCATAATGGCCGGAAAAAATGTTGCAGCCCCCGGTGCCAGAGATTCTTCCTTCTTCGCTGAAGCTGATAGTCGCTTTGCTGTAATCAATGACGCCGCCGCCGTTAATATCCTCAACAATCCATTCAGCTCCCTGCAACGCAGAGCTATCCGTTTCTTCAGAGCCTTCGACCATGACCAGCTCAATCTTGCCTGCATCATAAGCCGTCGAGGACAGGTCAACAATATGCCCGACGTTGGTTCTCCAGATCATCTCACCGGCTTTGGCCCGGATTACGGCGCGCACTTCATAGGTGTCGCCGGGAATCATCATGGACTGGTCCGCCACAAATGAAAACGGGACCGGCACATTTTTGCCATCCAGAGCTATGTTGGTTCCGGCAAACAGGTGGGCCAGCGGGTTATTCAAGGACGCATCCAGCAATACGACAGACAGCTCTGCTCCCGGTGGCAAGGCAATCCGCTCGCGGTAGTAAACTTCGCCGCTAATCGTGGTTTTCATTGCCTGCTTATCCGCCACTTCCGTTTCCGTCGCCATGGTTGTGCAACCTGCTGCTAATCCAGCCAGCATCGTGGCTGCTATAATATTGCGAATTTTCATATTAAACTGGCTTTCTTTTTCATTCCCATACCGGCTTAAAATGAAGCAGGTAGGAAGTGGCAGTGAACAGACATTATCAGCGACTGCACGATCACAATTTTTTCAAAGCTTACAGGGCGTTGCGATAAAAGCAATATAGCTATTCATTACTGACGCTACAATGAATCTTACTGTTTTACGCTAGAAAATACCCATTCAGAGCAGCAGTAAAGTTATTCACGCTCGTGTGAGTTAGTATTGACGGGAGGTAATTTTTCTGTCACCAAGGATATCCAAGGCGTCAAATAAGCGCCGGGAATGGGAGAGAATGAGATGAAAAGCTTGCTTCTGGCATCGACTGCCGGACTTTTATTATTATCGGATGCGGCCATCGCCCAGACCGGAACGGCACAGGGCACTGCCACACCGGACAAGAATGCCGAAAGGTCAAATGACGAGACGATCGTCGTAACAGCGACGCGGCGTGAAGAGCGGTTGCAGGATGTGCCGCTGAGTGTGACGGCCTATCGGCAAGAGGAACTGACGCAAAAGGGCATTGTCGGCTATGAAGGCCTGGCCCGCGAAACGCCCGGTGTCGTGGTCAATAAGCCCACAGCAAACTTCAACAATTTCTCTGCACGCGGCATTGCAACAAATGGCTATGGTGCAAACCTTCAGGGAACAGTGGCGATCTATATCGACGAATTGCCGATTTCTGCCAACGGTAACTCGACCATCCTTGATCCCACCTTGTTCGATGTCGAACGTGTCGAGTTTCTGCGCGGTCCTCAGGGCACGCTTTTCGGATCAAACTCGCTTGCCGGCGCGATGCGGATTTTGACCAAAAGCCCGGATGTTGACCAATTTGAAGCCGCCGCGTTGGTCGATATAGGAGTGACGGGCGGCGATTCCCTTCGTCAGCGTTATAACGCTATGATCAATGTGCCCATTGTGGAGGGGAGTCTGGCATTTCGCGCAGTCGGCTTTCACCGCAATGAAGAGGGGTGGGTCGATAATATCGGCACGGGCATAGATAATGCCAACACGCTGAAATCTATCGGTGGCCGTGCAATGCTGCAATGGGAGCCGACGGACCGGCTCACGATGCGCGCAATGGTGATGCATGAGAATAGCAAGCCGCAGGATTCGGGGCTTACTAACCCCGACCTAGGCGACTTTGTTCGCAATTCGGATCAGCCGGACGAGTTTTATGCCAAGCTGACCAGCTATAATTTTGCACTGGATTACGATCTGGGGTTCGCCACGCTTACCAGTTCCTCGACCTATTCCACCTTTGACCAGCTTTTTGTGGTCGATCTTGCGGGGACATTTGGCCAGGCTATACCCTTCGGCCTTGATGCGCTGGCTTATGATGATATTTTTGTGCAGGAAGTCCGTCTTGCATCGGCAAGCGGGGGACGGTTCGACTGGATCATTGGTGGCTTCTATTTCGACAAGCGTCGTGATGTCGATTACGGCTACCGGTCTTCGGTTGATTTCCTTCAGGAGCGGGGTCTGACGGGGCTTGATAGTGAATATTACCAGCAATTTGGCGCTCATACTAAGCAGCATGAAAAGGCTGTTTTTGGCGAGCTGACTTACCGGTTCACAGATAATTTCTGGCTTACCGGGGGGATGCGCTATACTG
>JADMKQ010000205.1:8278-11346 GCA_015478735.1 Sphingorhabdus sp.
ACTGCGACCGATGTTCAGTCCTTCACGGAAGAAGGTGGCTATAACAGTAATTATCTCGGAATTGCGCTGGGCGGGTTCACCAATATACCAATCACTACGACGCCGATTGTGGCGGCAGAAGGTGTCAAGGTTGATGCCGATAAACTTTCCTACAAGATCAGTGCGTCGTTCAAGCCATCCGAAAACCTGACTACCTATGCGACGGTTGCTACGGGTTTTCGCTCGCCGGTTGCTAACGCACGGGCAGGGCTTGAGAGCGCGCTGGATCCCAATGACATTGTTATTCCTGATGGTGCTTCATCGGATTCGCTGACCAACTATGAAATCGGGATCAAGGGAAGTTGGCTCGGCGGTGATCTGAGAGCCAATATCGCAGCTTATTATATCGACTGGAAAAATATCCAGGTGCAAGCCAACCGGCTATCTGACCAGATACAGTTCGCTACCAATATCGGCGCAGCGGTGAGCAAGGGAATCGAGTTCGAAATCGCTGCCCGTCCTTTTCGCGGTCTGGGGCTTTTCCTGAACGGTTCATTCAATGATTCCGAAGTCACGGAACTGACAGATGCAGAAGCTGCGATGTCCGGGGCCGAAAAAGGAATTCAGCTCGCATCACCGCATTTCCAGGGTTCAGCCACGGCGCGCTATGATTTTGCGATGAGTGCAAAGACTGATGCCTTTGTCTCGGCAAATGTCGCACATGTCGGCAAATTTCCGGGCCTGTTTCCCAATGTTCCAGGAAGCCCGGACCTGATAAATCCGACTTATGATTTTACCGATGCCTATACTGTGGTTAATCTTGTGGCCGGGGCAGATTTCGGGGCGTTCAGGGCAACAGCTTATATCGAAAACCTCTTTGACAGTAAGAAAATCACCTATGTCCATCCGGAAGCGTTTCTTGATGGCCGTTATGCACGGCTGCGTCCGATGACATTTGGTTTGCGGCTGGGATATGATTTTTAATGGCTGTGGGTGACAAGATAAGCGTCCCGGCAGAATGGGTTTGATCATGCGGAAACATATAAAGCGCCAATTGGCTTTCATAACGACCTGGGCGATGCTGGGCGGCTTTTTGGCAAGTTCTCCGGGGGCGGGGGCGTCGGGGCGCAGCGATGAAGCTGTCGTTTCGGCGCCAGTCGGCACCATCGAAGGGGTGCAGAAAGACGATGTGCTTGTTTTTAAGGGCATACCCTATGCAGCCGCACCCATAGGCGAGAAGCGGTGGCAGCCGCCTGTTCCCTTTCCCGATTGGGAAGGTCTGCGAAAGGCGAAAAAATTCGGTCCGGCCTGTATCCAGCCTAAATCCCGTCCCGGCAGCATCTATGCCGAAGACTATGCAGCGATGAGCGAAAACTGCCTCTCGCTTAATGTGTGGACCAAACAGGGTGCCAAAAATGCGCCTGTCCTAGTCTGGATACACGGCGGATCATTAATGACGGGTGCGGGCAGCACGCAAATATATGACGGCGCGCGCATGGCAGGCAAAGGCCTGGTAGTTGTCACCATAAATTACCGGCTCGGCATATTGGGCTATTTTGCCCACCCTGAACTGAGCGCGGAATCAAATCTCGGCATATCCGGAAACTACGGGTTGCAGGACCAGATAGAGGCATTGCGCTGGGTGAAGCGCAATATCGCTGCCTTTGGCGGAGATCCCGATAATGTGACGATTGCCGGGGAATCCGCAGGCGCGCTAAGCGTGATGTATCTTATGGCGTCCCCGCCTGCGCACGGCCTGTTTGGCAAAGCGATAGTGCAAAGCGCTTATATGATTTCGACGCCTTCGCTCAAAGAGGAACGATTTGGTCATCCGGCGCTCGAAGCCATAGGTCAGTCGGTGCAGGAAAAACTGGGCGCCGCTAATATTGCAGAGATGCGAGCAATCGACCCGCATGATTTGACGGCCCGCGCACCACAAACAGGCTTTGCGCCATTCGGGGTAGTGGATGGGCATTTTCTGCCGCGTCAAATAGCCGAAACTTTTGATCGCGGTGAGCAGGCGCAAGTCCCTGTTTTAGCAGGATTTAATGAAGGCGAAATACGCTCGCTACGCTTCCTCTTGCCGCCCAAACCATCGGACGCGAGTGATTATGAAGAGAGGATTCGCAGCGGATACGGGGAACTCGCAGACCTCTATCTGACGCTTTACCCCAGCGATAATATGGAAGAATCGATGCTCGCCGCAACCCGTGACGCGATGTACGGATGGACGGCGGAAAGGCTGGTTTTCCGCCAATCCGGGCTAGGACTGCCATCCTATCTCTACATGTTCGATCACGGATATCCTGCCGCAGACGAAAACGGACTCCATGCGTTCCATGCTGCTGAAATACCTTATGTTTTCGGAACCCTCAAAAACACCTCCGCCCAGTGGCCAAAGATTCCACGCACAGCACGCGAACGCGAATTATCCGACAATATAATGAATTATTGGGTATCTTTCGCTCGCAATGGAACACCTGTTGCCGCCGATGCTCCTTCTTGGCCCGCGTATAGTGAGGGTAAGTCAGCCATGGTATTTGCAAACAAACCGAAAGCAATCGCCGGATTATCAGGCCAGCGATATGCATTGCACGAAGAGGTGGTTTGCCGACGCATGGCGACTGGTGATATGCAATGGAACTGGAATGTGGGGATTATATCCCCGCCGCTACCGTCAGTATCGAAAGATTGTCGATGAAGATGGGAGAAATGCAGGATTATGCCCTGACAATCGACAAATTTCTTGCCCACGCAGCAAAATGGCATCCGCAGAAAGAAGTCATTACCGCGTTAGGCAACGGTCAGGTTTCAAGGATCGGTTATAAGGCATTGGAGCAGCGGGCGCTGAGCATTTCTACCGGGCTTAGCGGATTAGGTGTTACGAAAGGGGATTGCGTGGCTACGCTTGCCTGGAATACGCAGGCGCATGTGGAAGCCTGGTATGCGATCATGGGGATGGGGGCGATATGCCATACTCTCAACCCACGACTACACCCAAACCAGCTTGCCGACATGTTGAACCAATCGCAGCCGAGCATTTTAGTGTGCAGCGCAGATTTGTTACCCTTGGCGCGCGAAATAAGCGC
>JADMKQ010000206.1 GCA_015478735.1 Sphingorhabdus sp.
ATTTGTTGTGGGCATTGTCGTCGGCTTTCCGCTCAATCTGGACGGAAGCCAAAGTAAGCAAACACAGGCCGCGAAATCCTTTGCCCAGAATCTACGCCCGCTTGGACTGCCGATCTTCTTGTGGGATGAGCGTTGGAGCACTCAGGCGGTTACACGCGACCTGATTGCCGCTGACGTTAGCCGCAAAAAGCGCAGCCAGGTGATCGACCAGATGGCCGCCGCTTATATTTTGCAGGGAGCGATTGACGGGCTTGCCGCGATAGGATGATGCCACTATAGGCCTGATTTTAATGACATCAGAGCAAACAGGTTCACCATCCACCGCCGGACATCAGTTTCCTGCGGGATCGGACGCTTTTCCACATCGCCATCTTTTGGGCATAGCAGGCTTGCAGCCGTGGGAGATATTGTTTCTCCTGAAGGAGGCCGAGCAATGGGTCGAGCTTAACCGCAAATCGATCAAACATTCCGGTCGACTCGATGGCTTGACCGTTATCAACGCCTTTTTCGAGAACAGCACGCGCACGCTGCTTTCGTTCGAGATTGCCGGCAAGCGGATGGGGGCGGATGTCGTTAATATGCACGCCGCGCAATCGAGTATTAAAAAGGGCGAAACCCTGATTGATACAGCGGTCACTCTCAATGCCATGCGCGCAGATGCGATTGTCATCCGTCATGGCAGTTCCGGCGCGGTGCAATTAATTGCCGACAAGGTGGACTGCCCTGTCCTGAACGCTGGCGATGGCAGCCATGAGCACCCCACTCAGGCACTGCTCGATGCATTAACGATACAGCGGCGCAAGGGGGATATCAGCGGACTTACGGTCACGATTTGCGGAGATGTCATGCATAGCCGTGTCGCTCGCTCTAATATCTATTGCCTGACCACATTAGGTGCGAAAGTCAGGGTTTGTGCGCCGACATCGCTTTTGCCGCCTGCGATCGAGCGGTTGAATGTCGAAGCTTATTCGAACTTTGCCGAAGCGCTTGACGGCGCGGATGTTGTGATGATGCTCCGGCTGCAAAACGAGCGGATGAACGGAGATTTCATTCCGAGCGCGCGCGAATATCATCACCTCTATGGTCTGACCAGAGAACGGCTGGCGCTGGCTAAACCGGATGCTCTGGTTATGCATCCCGGCCCAATGAACCGCGGCATAGAGATTAGCAGTGATATTGCCGATGATCCCGAACGATCCGCGATAACAGAGCAAGTGGAGATGGGAGTCGCGGTCCGGATGGCTTGCCTCGACGTGCTGACACGGCGATCTCGCAACATGGAGGGTTGGTCATGAAGCAGGTCTTTACCAACACAAAGGTTCTGGTTCCCGGAACGAAATCACCCGTGCCCCTGAACGTCGCAACAGATGGTGATCTTATTGCTCGCGTGAGTGAGGAAGCGCCATCGGGCGACAATAGCATCGACTGCAAGGGCGCAATTTTGACCCCCGGCATTATCGACCTTGCTGTCTTCAAGATCGACAAGCCGGCCTTTCACTTTGGCGGGATCACAAGGGCAGCCCTGATGCCCGACCAGGCTCCGGTGCTCGATCTGCCGGCTATGATCAAACATAATTCTTCCGAAGGTAAGCCAAGCCTTTGGTCCCATCCGCTTGCTGCGGCAACAAAGGGGCTGAAAGGCACTGAACTGGCTGAAATCGGTTTGATGAAAGAAGCAGGCGCACGTGCTGTGGCAACAGGCAGAAACTGGATTGCAAATAGTGGAGTAATGCTCAAACTGCTTCATTACTGCCGGTCGCTGGACATGCCGGTCATCGTGCATAGCGAGGATAGCGGCCTTACCGCTGATGCAGTCGCTACGGCTGGTGAAACCGCCACGCGGCTGGGACTATCGAGTGCTCCGGCCAGTGCGGAGGCGCTGTCCATTGCCCGCGACATAGCTCTGGTGCGAGAAAGCGGCGCGCATATCCATTTCCGTCAGGTTACGACGGCTGCGGGACTGGACCTTATCCGCGCCGCCAAAGCAGAGGGCCTGCGCGTTACATGCGGTATTACACCGGCGCATCTTTTCCTGTCCGATATCGCGATCAGTGATTTTAGGACCTTCGCCAAAATGTCACCTCCCTTGCGAAGTGAAGAAGACCGGCAAGCCTGCCTTGAAGCCATTAAAGACGGCACGATTGATGTTATTTCCTCTGGCCATGACCCACGCGGCCCGGAAGGCAAGAGATTACCGTTTGCCGAAGCGGAAACCGGCATGGCGGGGGGAGAAACCTTGCTCGCGCTCTCGCTCAACCTGGTGCGGGACGAGCTGATTGATCTGGGTCGTCTGTTTGAATTGCTTTCAACCAACCCGGCAAAAATACTCGGTGTGAATGCAGGACAGATAGCTGAAGGGTATGAGGCGGATCTGATATTGATCGATATGGAAAAACCATGGCAGATTGACAGCCGGAAAATGGCTGCTTCCGCCGGGAACACGCCTTTTGACAAGCTGCCCGTTCAAGGACGTGTCCGCGCCATATATAAGGGCGGAAAAGCAATTTAGCTTTCCCGCCCTTACCGGAATTGGATTGTCAGAAATCTTTACCGTGAAGCAAGCTGTCGCGGCGTTTTGGCGCTCACAGTCCCAACCAGTTCGGTCGGGCCAAGATTGCGAACATGTCGAACGATGCAACCGCCCCCTCTTGCTTTGATTCCTCCACACATTGCTTTTGCAGACTGTTCACTACCAAAACCCACAGCGGACAAGCGATACAGCGTTCTCCCGTTGAGTTTCACAGTTGAGCTTACATGCTGATGCCCGCTTAATTCTTTATTCTTTGCAGACAGGATCACCCAAGCGCGCTGCACGTTTTCCGGTGAAGAAAATGCACCCACTTGAACAAGATACTGGCCATTAGGTTGGCTCTGTTCGAGCGGTGTGAAAGCAATCTTTTCGACCGCAGGTTTTTTGACAATTTCTGCAGCCTTTACCGGAGCGGCGGTCTTGATCAAAGGCGTCACTGCCGCGCTTGTAAACGATGCTTTGGTTACTGCAGCGCTTGCAGGAACATCGACCTTCGTCACCAGCATATTGTCATCATTGGCCAGAAAATCGGCCTTGAAATCCATATCCGCAGATTCAGTCACCTCAGTTGTCGGTAATGCGATGTCACGGTCAAAACTGGCGACTTCGCGGCTATAATCCACCGCAGGGGCTACCGGTGCAACAGGTGCGACATTGAGCGCCAGACGCACGGGCTGGCCAGGATCGCTAAGCGCCGGTCTCACATCCAGAACAGAAGCTACCCGAAGCTCATAGGCACCCGGACGCGCCATTTGTGCCCATTGCATGATCCGCGCATCCACATTGGTCGGAGCAATGTCCTGCACAGCCATTAATTTGGCCTCTTTCCAGCGACCATCCAGAGCATAAGCCAAGCCCAGATTCTGGCGCGTGCGAGCTGTAACATTAGAGCTGCGAATGGCCTCTTCCAGCTCAGCAATCGCGCCCTTGGCATCGCCTGCCAAAGCCAGAGCCAGACCATAATCAGCTGTCGGGATGAAATGACGGTTATTCTCAATCAATTGCTGGGCTTTGTTAGCCTTGCCCTGTGCGAGTTGCGCTAGGCCGAGGCTCAGGATCGTGCGGGCATCACTTTTACCCAGATCCATCGCATCAAGGAAACTGCGCTCTGCCGAATGGAACCGGCCAGCAGCCAGATAGGCCTGACCAAGCAGCGCCCGCGTATTCGCATCATGACCGATAGCGGCAACACTATGCTCGGCATAGCCAATCGCATCCTCAACATTGCCCTTTGCAAGCGCTATCTCAGCTTTCTCCGCATATTTCGTAGCATCTTTGGGCGATACCGGTTTGCTGGATACAGACGCGACCGAATCGCCTCCGACTGGGCCGCAACCCGTTAAGGACGCAGAAATGACCAAGGTCGAGGCGGCCAGTTTCATTATTATATTGCCATTCATCGCAATGCCCTCGTAAATCTGTTTAATAACAATTGTTAAAACCGTTCAGCGTGACGGAATCCGCTCAGCCAATTCATCTATTTCCGGGATAGTCTTTAAGTAATTATCCAAGGCTTTGGTTACCAACTGCTGCGCCGACACATTGTTGACCGCCGTTGCCAACCGCAATTTCAGATGCCTGTCAGCGTCCAAGCGCAACGTAAAAGCGACCTTGGCCTTGCCAGTGCGCGCCTGTTGAACGGGGCGACGCGGAGCCGAAGGCAGCTTGGTTTTAATTGTGACAACAGCAGCTTTTTTGCGAGGAGCTGTTTTCTCTTGCTCTGGCTCAGCCACGGTTTCACGCTCGCGCTGCGTTTGCAGGTTCAGCTTAGCCGCAATTTCTTCCTGTTGCTTGCGAACGGCAGGAACAACTTCCGGAATCGCTCCGGCCAAGGGATTATATTGATATTGACCTGATTCTTCCGGACCAAATTCATCTGACAGAGGCGCTTCATGGTCGGGATTGGTGTCATATCCCATATCATTCCAGCCCAGGTCTTCATTCGCATGATCGGAATAGGACGGAAACGCTATACCCTGACGCCGCATTGCGGGTCTTGCACCGCCTTTGCGGGCCAGAAGGGCGGATGACAGGGATGCCAATGGCTTAGGTTCGCTCATATTCTCTGCTCCTCCTTCCTAAGACCCGAAGACCCGGCGACCGAAATTGCCACTGGGACGATATGCACCGGCACTACTTGTCGATGCCATGCCGGGAGACGAAAATACCGTGCGGCGGAAGTTTTTCTCCAACCGGTCGGAAATATAGCTCCAGAGTTGCTGGATTTCCTGGGAAGAGCGGCCCTGCGGATCAACTTCCATAACGGTGCGACCGTCAATCATGGAGCCTGCAAAGTCTGTTCGGTGGTGGACGGTTACCGGTGCGACGGTGCCATGCTGTGACAAAGCCACTGCAGCTTCCGAAGTAATCTTGGCTTTCGGGGTAGCGCCATTGACGACAAACAGAAGTGGCTTGCCAGCACGCTCACATAGATCGACCGTTGCACCCACAGCACGCAAATCGTGCGGACTGGGACGTGTCGGAATAACTATCAATTCGGCCACCGAAATCACGGACTGGATCGCCATTGTAATCGCTGGCGGTGTATCAATCACGGCCAGTTTGAAACCTTGCTGCCGCAATATGCCAAGATCAGTCGCCAAGCGTGAAACGGTGGTCTGTGCGAAAGCAGGGAGTTCCGCTTCCCGCTCGTTCCACCAGTCAGCGAGCGAACCCTGGGGATCGATATCGATCAACACTACAGGGCCAGCGCCCGCCAGTTGGGCTTGTACGGCCAAATGCCCCGACAATGTTGTCTTGCCGGAACCACCTTTTTGGGATGCCATTGCTAGAACTCGCACTCTATTCCCCTTGTCTCATCACCGGTTGTCCCGGTCGCCTGAAATTAATTCACCGTCTTCTCTGACAGAACAGCTCTAAAATAGGGTTAACGCGCACCTAGTGTTTTTTGGGGCAGCGAAAACTTGTTCCAGCAGCGCCAAACACAAGGAACAGGTGCAATCAATTTTATGAACAGGGTTACCAATTTTTTGCGAATTGGCATTAATCGCAAATTATGGATAAGATAGATCTTACAATTACGCAGACCAGGGGGCCTGACTTCATGAGCAAATTCAAACTCGCACATCACCTGCTATTCGCTACCGCTCTTTTCGGACTGGCATCACCAGCATTGGCCACGGTTAAGGACGGTGTGGATGCCTGGGGTCGAGGCGACTATGATGCCGCTGTTACCGAATGGCGCGGGTCCGCCGATGCAGGCGACGCGGACGCGCAGTTTAACATGGGGCAAGCCTATAAACTTGGCCGCGGCGTAGCCATGGATTTGGCTATCGCAGAGCAATATTATAAGAAAGCGGCAGATCAGGGGCATTTGCAGGCCAGCGACAATTACGGTCTGATCCTTTTTCAAAACGAACGGCGCAAGGAAGCCCTGCCCTATTTGCAAGCATCCTCAGAACGCGGTGAACCTCGCGCGCAATATATTCTGGGCACGGGCTATTTTAATGGTGATTTTGTCGAAAAGGACTGGGTTAAGGCTTATGCGCTCATAACCCGCGCCTCTGCTGCCGGCTTACCGCAGGCGACATCCAATATGGTGCAAATGGACAAATATATCCCGCTGGAACAAAGACGCAGCGCGATTGCGCTCGCCGGTCAGATGGAAGAGAGTGAAAAAAGAACAACACGCACAGCACAGATGAGTGGTTTGCGAGCAGCGCCATCGACGGCAGTGATTGAAACGGCGCAGGTGCCATCATCGGCGACAGTAAACGCAGCGCAAGCAGCAGTGGCTGAAACATCTATTAGGGTGCCATCACCAAAGCCTGTAGTTAAGCCCGCAGATTCCGAAGCACCTGTGCAGGTTGCGTCGGTTAATCCAGATCCGGAACCAGAGACAAAAACTACCCCCGCAAAACCCGCAGCCACTGATAAATGGCGGGCTCAGCTTGGCGCTTTCAACGACAAGAAAAGAGCCGAGGCGCTTTGGGAGAGCTTGGGAAAACGAGTGCCCGCATTGAACGGACTGCAATCCTATATGGTCAGGGCTGGTTCCATCACACAGTTGCAAACCGGACCCTTTGCAACCAAAGATCAGGCCAGCATGATATGCTCTACAGTCAAAGCCGCTGGCAATGATTGTATTGTAAAGTCTCGCTGACGCAGGCTTAACCTGCCACCCAGTCTTTAGACGCAATACCCTGAATATATAGCAACGCGGTCAGGTCATTATGGCTGATCGCGGCGTCTGCTGCTGCTGCGGCCTTTGGCTTGGCGTGATAAGCAACACCCATGCCTGCCAAGGCAATCATAGGAATATCATTGGCCCCATCCCCCACTGCCATGCACTCAGCGAGAGACAGACCTGCGGATTGAGCGCTTAATCTCAACATTTCCGCTTTGTGCGCGGCATCGACGACAGTGCCGTTTAATGCGCCGGTCAAGCGTCCATCAGCTTCTGTCAGAATATTCGCGGCGACCTTGGCAAATCCAATATCCTTCGCTACCGGGTCGGCGAAGCGGGTAAATCCGCCCGACACCAATATCGTCTCCGCTCCGCGAGCAGCCATAGTCTGAACCAATGTCTTGGCACCGGGCATGACTCTAACCTTTTCGTCAAGGCACTGGTCGATGGCCGAAACTTCCAGTCCGGCAAGCAAGGCCACCCTGCCCCGCAAGGCTTCCTCAAAATCCAGTTCGCCGAGCATGGCCCGCTCGGTTACTGCTGCGATCTGATCCTTGATACCGGCATAGCCTGCCAGCTCATCAATACATTCAATCGTGATCATCGTGCTATCCATGTCGGAGATCAGCAGCTTTTTTTCGCGGCCACTTGCCGGTTGAACTACAAAGTCGATCATAGCGCCATCGACTTGCAAAACCTGTCGTGCTTTTTCCAGATCCCCTTCAAAATGAATGTCGGCGGCCTTGCCATCCACTATGTCACCAATGCGGCTAATCCTGGCGCCAATATCCGACAAGCGATCGGCTGCCGAACTTAGCTCTCCCTTTTCCAATTGATCTGCTGCTATTAGCGTGGCGATGAGCATGTTTTCTCCAAATGACAACGGGTCCAAGACTAAGAAGGATGTAGCCCTGATCGTCGGTCCGACGGCCAGCGGCAAATCCGCATTGGCACTGCAACTCGCCAAAAAGCAACCCTCTGTGATCATAAATGCAGATAGCGCGCAGGTTTATGCCGATCTACGTATTTTGAGCGCAAGGCCAAGCGAGGAAGAGATGGCCGGAATCAGCCACCGGCTTTACGGCTATATCGACGGTGCGGAGGCTTGTTCTGCTCCCCGTTGGGCGGAGGATGCGAAGGCGGAAATTGCCGCTGCCCATGCGGATGATAAGCTTCCCATATTGGTTGGCGGAACGGGGCTTTATGTCCGCACTCTGCTCAACGGCATTGCACCGATACCCGATATTGACCCTGCTATACGGGCGCATATCCGGGATATGGATGTGAGTGATGCTTATGCTCTTTTAGAAAGTGAAGACCCTGTATCTGCCAAGCGTTTGAACCCTCGCGATTCAAGTCGGATCATGCGGGCGCTTGAAGTTGTGCGTTCTTCTGGCAAGCCTTTGCATCATTGGCATGAACATCTGATCGGCGGAATAGCAGACGAGATCAGCTTGCGCCCACTGGTACTGCTTCCGCCGCGCGAGTGGTTGTATGAGCGGTGTGACAGGCGTTTTCAGATCATGATCGATGAAGGCGCGATGGAGGAAGTGGAGTCACTATTGCGTAAAGGTCTTCCTGACGATTGCCCGGTTATGCGGGCTATCGGCGTTCCCGAGCTTAGCGCCGTGATACGCGGGGAGATGGACTTGGGCGAGGCAAAGGTGCGGGCGATGGCGGCTACACGGCAATATGCCAAGCGGCAATATACATGGTTCCGGAATCAATGCCCAGCGGACTGGCCGAGGCATGATGCGACCATAAATGATGTGAATATCAATAATATTGAAATATAATTACATTATTTGTCCTTGACACAACATATTTAGAAATGTAGCTCGCCCATTCGTAGCGGATGTTGCGCATTGCCTTGCAATGCTGCATCGCCTATTAACCGCCCACTTGTCGTGGGTTTAATCGTGATAATGGAGTTTAAAGTGGCCGAGAAAAGCGGTGCAGATATATTGGTACAAACCCTGCTTGATCTGGGTGTCGATACCGTATTCGGCTATCCGGGCGGTGCTGTGCTTCCCATTTACGATGCCCTGTATAAGCACAACAAAATCAAGCATATTCTTGTGCGCCATGAACAGGCAGCGACTCATGCTGCCGAAGGCTATGCGCGTTCGACGGGCAAGCCCGGCGTTGTTCTGGTAACTTCCGGCCCCGGCGCGACCAATGCGGTTACCGGCATTACCGATGCGCTGATGGACTCGATTCCCATGGTTGTCCTCACCGGACAGGTTGCCACCAATCTGATCGGTTCCGACGCGTTTCAGGAAGCGGATACCATTGGCATTACCCGCCACTGCACAAAGCATAATTATCTGGTCAAAAAACCGTCCGATCTGGCTGCTGTTTTGACAGAGGCTTTCCATATTGCAACCCATGGCCGCCCCGGCCCGGTTGTTGTCGATATTCCCAAAAATGTCCAGGTCGCGGAAGCCGAGTTCAACCGGCATAACGGCCTGAAGAACAGCCGTTATCAGCCGCAGACTGATGGCGACTTCAAAGCCGTAAACGAAGCTGTCGAAATGATAATGCAGGCAAAGGCGCCTATCCTTTATACCGGCGGCGGCATCATCAACAGCGGCCCGAAGGCAAGCGAGACATTGCGTGAGTTGGCGGAGCTTTTAGGAGCGCCGGTTACTTCGACCCTTATGGGCCTTGGTGCATTTCCGGCATCTTCTGACCAGTGGCTTGGTATGCTTGGCATGCACGGCACCTATGAAGCCAATATGGCGATGAATCGTGCCGATTTGATTATCTGCCTTGGCGCACGGTTTGATGACCGCATCACGGGCCGAATCGATGCTTTCTCTCCCGACAGCAAGAAAATCCATGTCGATATTGACCGGTCATCGGTCAACAAGACCATCCGTGTCGACCTGCCGGTTATCGGCGATGTCGGCCGGATCATGGAACAAATGCTCGCTGTCCTGAAAGGCCGCAAGTTCCGCGCACCGGATTATGAAGAATGGTGGGCGCGGATCAAGGGCTGGCGCGCAACCAATTGTCTTTCCATTCCGGAAAACAAGACCGAAATCATGCCACAAGAGGCTATCCGCAAATTGTGGGAAGCCACGCATGAACGCAATCCGATCATCACGACAGAGGTCGGACAGCATCAAATGTGGGCTGCCCAGCATTTCCACTTTGAGCATCCGAACAAATGGCTGACCAGCGGTGGATTGGGCACGATGGGCTATGGTCTACCCGCGGCTATCGGTGCGCAACTAGGGCATCCTGATGCTTTGGTTATCGATATTGCCGGTGAAGCGTCTATCCAGATGAATATCCAGGAACTGGCCACGGCCAGCCAATACCGACTGCCGGTAAAGATTTTCATCCTCAACAACCAATATATGGGCATGGTTCGCCAGTGGCAGTATCTGACCTATGAAAGCCGCTATTCAAACAGCTATTCCGAAAGCCTCCCCGACTTTATCAAGCTGGCGGAAAGCTATGGCTGGACCGGCGTGTTGATCGAGGATCCTGCCGATCTGGAAGCGGGAATTGCGAAAATGATTGAAACCGACGGCCCGGTCCTGGTGGATTGCCGCGTGGCGCAGCTTGCCAATTGTTTCCCGATGATACCGTCCGGTGCGGCGCATACCGAAATGCTGTTGTCGGAAGATGACATCAAAGGCTCGCTGGACGATAACGCAAAGGCGCTTGTTTAATGCATATCAACGAAGAACAGGTTGAACGGCACGTCCTCGCCGTTCTGGTCGATAACGAGGCCGGTATATTGGCGCGAATCGCAGGCATGTTCACGGCTCGCGGTTATAATATTGAAAGCCTGACCGTGGCCGATATCAGCGCCGACCACGCGATCAGCCGGATTACCATTGCCACTTCCGGTCCGCCGCATGTGATCGAGCAGATCATTGCCCAGCTTGACCGGCTGGTCCCGGTTCACAGTGTCCGCGATCTTACAGAGGCTGGCCCCCATGTTCAGCGCGAGTTGGCGCTGGTTAAAGTCGCCGGCAAAGGTGATATGCGGATTGAAGCCATGCGCTTGGCCGATGTGTATCGTGCCCGCGTTGTCGATGCGACGACCGAAAGCTTTGTGTTCGAGATTACGGGTAACCCCGGCAAGATTGAAACCTTTATCAGCCTGATGCGCGAAGTTGGCCTTGTCGAAGTTGGCCGCACCGGCGTCGTTGCAATTGGACGGGGTCCGGATACCGCTTAACCATCGTTTATTAGTCATTTAATCACTCGTCATGCCGGACTTGTTCCGGCATCCAAGGCGTCATTCACTGGCTCGCAGATCCCGAATAAAGTTCAGGGTGACGAAATAACTGGAGAAAGAATATGAAAGTTTATTATGACGCAGATGCCGATCTCGGCCTCATCAAAGACAAGAAAATCGCCATTGTCGGCTATGGTAGCCAGGGCCATGCCCACGCACAAAACCTTCGCGACAGCGGTGTCAAAGACGTAGCTATTGCCCTGCGCGCCGGTTCTGCAACAGCCAAAAAAGCAGAAGGTGCTGGCTTTCAGGTTATGACCAACGCCGATGCCGCTGCATGGGCCGACATTGTTATGATCCTTGCTCCCGATGAGCATCAGGCTGCAATTTACGCCAATGACCTGCACGACAATATGAAACAGGGCGCGGCTATCGCATTTGCCCACGGTCTGAACGTC
>JADMKQ010000207.1 GCA_015478735.1 Sphingorhabdus sp.
CCGCCATCTGCGACGATCGAGGGCAATATCGGCCGCAGCAATGTCCACCGGAAAAAAATGGCCGTGGTCGGCGATGACAAGGGCAAGACAGCGATCACCCATTACACCACCAAAGAGCCGCTAAACGGGGCTACTTTGATCGAATGTAAGCTGGAAACGGGCCGGACGCATCAGGTGCGGGTCCACATGTCCCATATCGGCCATAGCCTTATCGGTGACCCGCTTTATGGCGTTCGTCAAAAATCATTGCTTTCTCGCAGAAAAGATATTCGATTTTGCAGACAGGCCCTTCATGCCGCTACATTAGGGTTTACTCATCCCGTAACCGATGAAAAATTGTTATTTAACCGTGATTTTCCACACGATATGCAGGAACTATTCAGTAAGTTGCGCGTATAGAAAGTTGATACTATATGATTACGACCAACGGGTGCTTGATGAGGCCCGGAGGCAAACCAGAGAAGGAACAGAAATGGCTAATAATAGCAATGTTCCGGCAAAAATCCCTGCCTTAGGGGGGGATGCGAGCCTGAACCGTTATCTTTCGGAAGTCCGCAAATTTCCGTTATTAACACCCGAACAAGAATATATGCTGGCAAAGCGCTATGCTGAACATAAAGATCAGGAAGCCGCTGCACAGCTTGTTACGTCCCACCTGCGACTCGTGGCCAAAATCGCCATGGGCTTTCGCGGCTATGGCCTACCCGTTTCGGACCTGATTTCCGAGGGTAATGTCGGCCTGATGCAGGGCGTGAAGAAATTTGAACCCGATAGAGGTTTCCGCCTGGCAACCTATGCCATGTGGTGGATCCGCGCATCGATACAGGAATATGTCCTGCGTAGCTGGAGCCTTGTTAAAATGGGCACCACCGCTGCACAGAAGAAGCTGTTCTTTAACCTGCGCCGGATGAAAAATAATCTGGAAGCGTTTGAAGACGGTGACCTGTCACCCGAAGACGTGGCCCGGATTTCCACCGATCTGGGTGTAGCCGAACATGAAGTGGTCAATATGAACCGCCGCATGTCGATGGGCGGCGACGCATCGCTGAACGTCTCTTTGTCCGATGACGGCGAATCCGGTCAGTGGCAGGACACTTTAGAAGATGATGGCCCGCTGCACGACCAGCAGATTGCCGATGCTCAGGAAGCCGATTTCCGGCACGAAATGCTGCGCGAGGCAATGGGATCACTGAACGAACGTGAGCAGCACATTCTGGCCGAGCGGCGCTTGTCGGAAGATCCAAAGACGCTGGAAGACCTCAGCAAGGTCTATGATGTAAGCCGCGAACGGATCAGGCAGATCGAAGTCCGCGCGTTCGAGAAGCTACAAAAAGCGATGCTCCGCATTGCTGGAGAAAAGCACCTGCTTGCAGCGAGTTGATTTCGTAACTTCCCAAAAAATCTAAAGTTTATAGCGCCCCGAAACTCAATTGTTTTCGGGGCGCTTTTTGTTTATCCAGCCTTATGGCAACCAAAAAGCGCAGTTCTTCTTTCCGTTTCATCAAGCTGCTTTTCCGGCTGATCATCTATTTCATCCTGATAACGCTGATCTGGGTCGGGCTTTACGCGTTTATACCGCCGCCTGTGACGGCAACAATGCTGCTTGACGATAATGGCATAACAAAGGACTGGGTGCCGCTTAGCGAGATTTCCCCCAACCTCACCCGCGCGGTCATTGCGGCGGAAGATGGCAAGTTTTGCAGCCATAACGGCTTTGACGGGGACGCTATCGCCAAAGCCATCGAATATAACAGCCAGGGCGGGCGCATACGCGGCGGGTCTACAATATCGCAGCAGACAGCAAAAAATGCCTTTCTATGGCAAGGCGGCGGATATTTCCGCAAAGGACTGGAAGCCTATTTCACGTTCCTTATCGAAAAAATCTGGGGCAAGAAGCGCATTATCGAAGTTTACCTGAATATCGCGGAAACCGGCATCGGGACTTATGGCGCGCAAGCCGGCGCACAGCGCTATTTCAAAAAGGACGCAGCGGATCTGACAAAGATAGAAGCAGCGAGGATAGCCGCCGCCCTGCCCCTGCCCAAAAAACGCGCGGTTAACGGCGCTAGCGGCTTTACGCGGCGCTATGGCAATACGATTGCCGCACGGATCAATGTTGTGAAAAACGAAGGCCTGGACGCCTGCGTATATAAATAGGCCGCTTATGAAAAACGCTGCACCCGATAGAATACGGGCGCAGCGTTTTGCAAATCAGCAATGTGACTTTGGTTAAGCCGCGTCTTCTTTCTTGGCTTTGGCGCTTTTCGCAATCACCTTCACAGGTTCTTTTGTTCCGGCAACCACGTCCTTGTCGATGACGATCTCGTCCACATCATCAAGGTCGGGCAAGTCAAACATCGTATCGAGGAGGATATTCTCGACGATAGAGCGCAGCCCGCGCGCACCGGTTTTCCGTTCAATCGCCTTTTTGGCAATCGCTACCAGAGCGTCATCCGTGAATGTCAGCGCAACATTTTCCAGCTCGAACAATTTCGCATATTGCTTGATCAGAGCGTTTTTAGGCTCTTTCAAAATCTGGACCAAAGCGTCGACATCAAGATCCTCAAGCGTCGCGATAACCGGCAAACGACCGACAAATTCCGGTATCAAACCGAATTTCAGCAAATCTTCCGGCTCGCCCTGTTGCAGGATCTTGCCGACTTTGCGTTCTTCAGGTGCAGAAACATGAGCGCCGAAACCGATGGATTTTCCTTCCAGACGGTCACCGATGATCTTTTCCAGACCAGCAAATGCGCCTCCGCAGATGAACAGGATGTTCGTCGTATCAACCTGCAGAAACTCCTGCTGCGGGTGTTTACGGCCGCCCTGTGGCGGAACGCTGGCCGTTGTGCCTTCCATAAGCTTCAACAGAGCCTGCTGAACGCCTTCACCGGAAACATCGCGTGTAATCGACGGGTTCTCCGCCTTGCGGCTGATTTTGTCGATCTCGTCGATATACACAATGCCGCGTTGTGCCTTTTCGACATTATAGTCGGAAGCCTGCAGCAGTTTCAGGATGATATTCTCGACATCTTCGCCAACATAGCCTGCTTCGGTCAATGTGGTGGCGTCTGCCATCGTGAACGGCACATCAAAGGTTTTGGCCAAAGTCTGCGCCAATAAGGTTTTGCCGCAGCCGGTTGGCCCGACCAGCAGGATGTTCGACTTGGCAAGCTCGATATCACCGGATTTCGACGCGTGGTTCAGCCGCTTATAATGGTTGTGCACCGCGACGGACAAAACACGCTTCGCCCGGTCCTGACCGATCACATAATCGTTCAGAACATCGCAGATTTCCTGCGGTGTGGGCACTTCACCGTCTTTTTTGCCGGTAATGGCGCCTTTGGTTTCTTCACGAATTATGTCGTTACAAAGTTCAACACATTCATCACAAATGAAAACGGTAGGTCCTGCAATCAGCTTGCGGACTTCATGTTGGGACTTTCCGCAGAAGGAGCAATATAGCGTGCTCTTCGAATCAGATCCCGTCAATTTCGTCATAAAAAGTCCTCAAAACTAGGCCAGAAGTACCAATTTAACCCTGAAACCACAAATTGCTACAGCTTTTTTCCGCAACGATTCGCCGCGTTTGCGTAAGTCCATCAAATGTGGCTTATTTTTCATTTAGGGCAAATTAACAGAATTAATCCTTATCTTCCGTCGGGATCGGACGCTTGTCATAGACTTCGTCGACAATGCCAAATGCCTTGGCTTCGTCCGCCTCCAGGAAAGTGTCGCGGTCCATCGCCTTTTGAATCTCTTCGAGCGGTTTGCCGGTATATTTGGCGTAAAGTTCGTTCATCCGTCTGCGAATTCGCAAAATTTCATTTGCTTGAATTTCGATATCAGAAGCCATTCCCTGTGCACCGCCCGATGGCTGATGCACCATGATGCGGGCATTGGTTGTTGCCATACGCATACCCGGTTCACCCGCTGCCAGCAAGAAACTGCCCATGGATGCTGCTTGCCCGACGCAAACTGTTCCGACGCGCGGACGGATATATTGCATCGTGTCATGGATCGCCATGCCAGCGGTTACGACGCCGCCGGGCGAGTTGATGTAAAGATAGATATCTTTCTTCGGATTTTCTGATTCCAGAAACAGCAACTGGGCGGTGATAATCGACGCCATATTGTCTTCAACCTGTCCGGTTACAAAGACAATGCGTTCCCGCAACAGCCGGGAGAAAATATCAAAGCTACGCTCTCCGCGGTTGGATTGCTCGATAACGACGGGAACAAGGGCATCAACGATCGGGTTATGCATGGTGTTTTAGTGCCTTCTGTGAAAAGTCAGGTTGATATAATGGAGCCGCCACAAATGGAATCTCCACAGTCTGAACCTACATCGGTGTATCTCGAACAATGTTCAAGTCGGTTAAGGATTTTTTCCCAACCAATTCATCAATTATGACCAAAAAAGGTCAATAATTTATCACAGATATGCGTAAAATTCTATTATCCGGTGCGAGTTGCCCCCGCACCGGATGAATCAGCTTATTTCTTTGCAGCAGGCTTTTTAGCGGCTGGCTTCTTTGCAGCCGGTTTGCTTGCAGCTGGTTTTTTCGCGGCAGGCTTCTTGTCGGCAGCAGCCTTGGCAGGTGCTTTTTCAGCAGCTTTCTTGGCCGGAGCAGCTTTTGCAGGAGCCTTTTCTTTAGCAGCCGGTTTCTTTGCAGCAGGCTTTTTCTCGGCCGCTTTCTTCTCGGCAGGTTTTTTAGCCGCAGCCTTTTTCGCCGGCGCTTTTTTCGCAGCTGGCTTGGTTTCCGCATCGTCTTCGGCTTCGATTGCAGCTTCCAGCTCTTCGCGCGTTACCGTCTTGTCGGTGATCTCCGCTTTGTCGAACAGGAAATCTACAACCTTGTCTTCATACATAGGTGCACGAAGCTGGGCAGCGGCCATCGGGTCCTGCTGGATATATTCCATGAACCGCTGGCGGTCTTCAGGACGATATTGCTGTGCAGCCTGCTGCATCAACATGGACATTTCCTGCTGGCTGACTTCTACGCCATTGGCCTGGCCAATTTCGGAGAGCAACAGGCCAAGGCGGACACGGCGAACGGCGATATCACGATAATCGTCCTTCTCGTCTTCCATTTCCTTTTTCGCTTTTGCAGGATCTTCGTCCTGAGCAGCTTCCTGCTCCAGCTGTTGCCAGATCTGGTTAAACTCGGCTTCAACCATTGACGGTGGCACTTCAAAATCATGCGACGCAGCAAGCTGGTCGAGCAATTTGCGCTTCATATGTGTGCGGGTCAGGCCGTTCAGCTCTTGTTCGATCTGGCCTTTCAGCAGACCGCGAAGCTGGTCAATGCCTTCCAGACCCATGGCTTTCGCCATTTCGTCGTCGGCTTTTGCTTCTTTCGGAGTCTGGACTTCGGCAACCACAACATCAAATGTCGCGTCTTTGCCCTTGAGGGTTTCGACATTATAATCTTCGGGGAAAGTAACCTTTACCAGAACCTCGTCATTGGCTTTTTTGCCAACCAGTTGGTCTTCAAAACCGGGGATCAGGCGGCCAGAGCCAAGCTCGATAGCCATGCCTTCGCCTTTACCACCGTCAAATGGGACGCCGTCAACCTTGCCTTCAAAGTCGATCAGGCATTGGTCGCCGATTTTTGCCTTGTGGCTTTTGGGAGCTGTTTCAAACTGCTTCTGGCTCTCTGCAAATTTTTGCAGTGATTCTTCGACTGTTTTGTCATCCGCTTCAACGGTCAACCGTTCCAGCTTGATATTGTCAACGGACGGAGTCGGAACTTCGGGAAGAACTTCCAGCTCAACCTTTACTTCGGCGTCTTTGCCGGGCTCATAGCCTTCGCCAAGGGTAACACTTGGCTGCATCGCGGGGCGCAGCTTGTTGTCGGTGATGGTCTTTTCGACACCTTCCTGAACCGTGCTGCTCAATGCGTCCTGCATCAATGCGTCATTATGCATTTTACGCACCAGATTCGCGGGAACCTTGCCTTTGCGGAAACCGGGCATGTTGACCTGCGGTGCCAGTTTCTTGACCTCATTATTGACGCGGGTTTCAATGTCCTTCGCGGTAATTTTGATGTCATAGGCCCGTTTCAGACCTTCGTTCAGCGTTTCAACAATCTGCATGATTACCCTTCAATGCCTTCATAATTTCTATTTCGACCTGTTTTTGGTGTAGTGGTGCGGGCGAAGGGACTCGAACCCCCACACCCGAAGATACCAGAACCTAAATCTGGCGCGTCTACCAATTCCGCCACGCCCGCACGAGTTACACCTTCAAACAAATATCGAATTTTGATTGACGCGTGCGCCTAGCGGATAGCTTCCCAAAGGGCAAGCCCGCTTTGCGCGTTCGCGTCGCTAACTATCCTGCCTCACCGAGAGATTTTTTCAACAACTCGTTGACCACCTGCGGATTGGCTTTGCCCTGCATCGCTTTCATTGTCTGACCAACGAAAAATCCGAACAGCTTGTCTTTACCGCTGCGATATTCGGCAACCTTGTCTTCATTGGCCGCCATAACATCAGCAATAACCTTTTCGATCGCGCCGGTATCGGACTCTTGCTTCAGTCCCTTTTCTTCAACGATCTTGGCCGCACCATCACCGGTTTCAAGCATGATCTCAAAGACTTGCTTGGCAATTTTACCGGAAATAGTGTCATCAGCTATCAAGCCCAAAAGCTCGGCAGCCTGCTGGGGTGATACAGGGCTTTGCTCAATGGAAAGCCCCATCCTGTTCAACGCACCAAACAGCTCTGAGGTGAGCCAGTTTGCGGCCGAACTCGCAATTTTTTCTGGCTCGTCAGTGGTTTCCAGCAATTGCTCGAACCAGATCGCCGTTTCATGCTCTGCGGTCAAAACAGCCGCATTATAGGCGCTGAGGCCCAGAACATTTTTATAGCGGGCCCGTTTTTCGTCCGGAAGTTCCGGCAGGCTGGCTTTGCAATCGAAGATAAAGTCATCTTCCAGTTCCAGCGGCAACAGATCCGGATCGGGGAAATAGCGATAATCATGCGCGTCTTCTTTGGAGCGCATGGAGCGGGTTTCGTTTTTGTCCGGATCAAACAGCCGGGTTTCCTGAACCACTGTTCCGCCGCTTTCGATCACATCAACCTGGCGCTGGGCTTCATATTCGACAACCTGCTGAATGAAGCGCAGCGAGTTGACGTTTTTCGTCTCCGTCCGCGTGCCCAGCTTTCCGCCCGGCTTGCGGACAGATACGTTAACGTCGGCACGCATGGAGCCTTGCTCCATATTGCCGTCACAGCTTCCGACATATCGCAGGATTGATCTTAGCTTACGAACATAAGCGGCTGCTTCTTTCGGGGAAGTCATATCCGGCTTGGACACGATTTCCATCAAGGCCACACCGCAGCGGTTCAGGTCGACATAGCTCATCGTCGGATGCTGGTCGTGCATCAGCTTTCCGGCATCCTGCTCGATATGTATGCGCTCGACACCAATCAATTTGCCATGGGCATCGGGATCTTTCTCATCGAGCGAAATCTCTATTTTCCCCTCGCCCACAATCGGGTGATAAAGCTGGGAAATCTGGTAGCCCTGCGGCAAATCGGCGTAGAAATAGTTTTTGCGGTCGAAACGCGAATATTTGTTGATCTTGGCGTTGATGGCGAGGCCGGTGCGAACGGCCTGACGCACACATTCCTTGTTCAGCACCGGCAACATTCCGGGCATTGCGGCATCAACCAGGCTGACCTGCGTATTGGGCTCAGCGCCAAACTCAGTCGAAGCACCGGAGAAAAGCTTCGCGTTCGAGGTGATCTGCGCGTGCACTTCAAGGCCGATTATGACCTCCCACTCACCCGTTGCACCCTGGATACGATATGTTGATTCAGTCATTCTATCTTCCCGTCGCCGCCGGGCTGTTGAAGCCCGCCGTTAAAACTCTCGATAAGTCCCTTGGCAGGACCAACGGATATTTTATCACCACCACTGCTCCGGCTTCGCAACAAAACCGGCATGTTCTTCCAGCGCCAGACCTACGTTCAGCACCGTCTGTTCATCCAGCGCTTTGCCGATAAGCTGCAAGCCGAGCGGAAGTCCCTGTCGGTCCAGCCCTGCCGGAACCGACATGGCGGGCAATCCAGCCAGGCTGCTCGGCACGGTGAATACATCGTTCAGATACATGGCGAGAGGATCGTCGTTCTTCTCACCAAGCCCGAAAGCTGCACTTGGTGCGGTTGGGGTCAAAAGCACGTCACAGCTTTCCCACGCCTTGTCAAAGTCGCGCGAGATCAGCGTCCGCACCTTTTGCGCCTGCGTGTAATAAGCGTCGTAATAGCCCGCAGACAGCACATAGGTGCCGATCATGATACGGCGCTTTACCTCAGGCCCAAAACCGGCTTCGCGGGTAGCGGCATACATGTCCTGAAGCCCTGCCCCATCCGGCAAGTCACGCAAACCATAACGCACGCCGTCATAGCGCGCGAGATTGGATGACGCCTCTGCCGGAGCAATGATATAATAAGCGGGCAGAGCATATTTTGTGTGCGGCAATGACACGTCAACAATCGTCGCACCGGCATCTTTCAGCCACTGTATGCCTTGCTGCCATAAAGCATCAATTTCAGGCGGCATATTATCGACGCGATATTCTTTGGGAATACCGATACGTTTGCCGGTAAGATTGCTGTTCAGAGCAGCTTCCCATTCGGGAACCGGCAAATCAAGCGATGTCGAATCCTTGGGATCAAAGCCGGCCATCGCTTCCAGCATGATTGCACAATCGCGCACATCATGCGCCATTGGCCCTGCCTGATCCAGCGAGCTGGCAAAGGCAATCGTGCCCCAGCGCGAGCAACGGCCATAAGTCGGCTTGAATCCGGTAATACCAACAAATGCAGCGGGCTGACGAATGGAGCCGCCGGTATCAGTGCCGGTTGCTGCCGGGCAGATACGTCCGGAAACAACCGCCGCGCTACCACCTGATGAACCACCGGGAGCAATATCCGCATTGCCGCCATCATTGCGACGCCATGGTGAAATAACATTGCCGAAAGCGCTGGTTTCGTTGGACGATCCCATCGCAAACTGGTCCATGTTCAGCTTGCCGAGCATACCCGCACCAGCCTTGAACAGGTTTGACGATACTGTGGATTCATATTGCGGGGTGAAGCCATCCAGAATCAGGCTGGCTGCCGTAGTTGCAACGCCCTGGGTGCAAAACAGGTCTTTCATCCCGATCGGAACACCGGCCATTTTGCCCAGAGTTTCGCCTGCCGCTCTGGCTTTATCTGTCGCTTCAGCCGCCGCAAGGGCATGATCGGGCGTTTCCACCAGAACCGCATTCAGCGATTTTGCAGCACTCACCCGTTCGATAAATGTCTCTGCCACTTCCTTCGCAGTGAAATCACCGGATGCGACGCCGCTGCGGATACCAGCAATACCCAGTTCATAAATCTCGGTCATTATTCAATCACCTTTGGCACGGCAAAAAAGCCATGTTCTGCAACCGGAGCATTGGCCAAAATCTTGTCCCGGACATTTCCGTCGTCCACGACATCATCACGCAAGCGCAGCTTATTGGGAATAACTGCTGTCATTGGTTCGACCTTGGAACAATCAACTTCGCTTAATTGTTCCACCCAGCCCAATATGTTATTAAGCTCTGGCACCAGCGCGTCAATTTCGCCTTCGGTCACAGCAATCCGCGACAAATTCGCGATCTTTTTTACGGTTTCTCTATCGACTGACATATTTCATTCTTTATCGGTTCATCTTTTTTCGGGTAATGAAGCAGAAATTTGTGTACTGCGCGCCGCTAGCACTGGTGCGGGGCCTCTTCAAGTTGAATGAGGAGGCATGGCCGATATTGGAGTAAATTAATTGGCGCGTAAGTTTCTTTATATCGTTGCTATCATAGTCGTTCTTTTTATTGCCGGGGCTTTTATACTCCGCATCTTTGGTGAAGACCTCGCCGAAGTTGTTTTTGTTCCAAGCACAGAATTTCAGCCGCAGGAAGTGCTGGAAGACAATATCTATGCGGACATTTCGATGTGGTATGCCCGCCCCGAAATTACAAAGGACAACCCGGCATTATGGTTGCCTAAAGAGCCAAAAGCAGACGAAGCGGTCGTAGACGGCAAAGAAGCCGCTGAGGACGATGCCGAAACGCCGGAAAATACTGTTCTGCAAGGAAAAGACCGCGCGGCTATTTTCTTCATCCATCCGACCTCATTCATTAGCAAGGATAGCTGGAACGCACCGCTTGGGCACAAGGAAACAGAGGATCGCGCAAAGATTTTCCTCCGCGGTCAGGCAAGCGCCTTCAACCATGTGGGCGATATATGGGCTCCGCGCTACCGGCAGGCCACGCTTGGCGCGTTCCTGACCGACAAGGAAGAGGGACAACAGGCTCTCGACGCTGCTTATCAGGATGTTCTGCAAGCCTTTGACTATTTCATCCGCGAAGTTCCCGATGGACAACCGATGATATTGGCCGGACATAGCCAGGGAAGCCTGCACCTCACCAACTTGCTGAAAGACCGGGTGGCGGGGACGCCCTTGGCGGGACGCATTGTTGCCGCCTATATCGTTGGCTGGCCGGTTTCGGTGGAGACCGATGTTCCTGCTCTGGGGCTTGCGATATGCGAGACGCCAGATCAGTTTAATTGCCTGCTCAGCTGGGAAAGCTTTGCCGAACCCGCTGATTATAAACGTATTGTCGACACTTACGACACGACAATCGGATTTAACGGCGAGCCGCGTAAGGATACAAAGCTGCTGTGCTCAAACCCGATAAACGGTGATGTGGATTCCGAGGCATCTGCGGAGCAAAATCTTGGCACTTTGGTACCTAACGATGATCTCAGTGATGCTGAGCTTGTCATCGGCTCTGTCCCCGCACGTTGTGATGATCGGGGTTTCCTGCTTATCGGTGATCCGCCGAAAATGGGCCCATATACCCTGCCCGGTAACAATTATCACGTCTATGACTACAGCCTGTTCTGGAGCAATATTCGCGCAGATGTAATGAATAGGATGACATCATTTCTAGCGCGTTAATGACAGAGGACAGAAAGCTGTTCCGGGATGCGTTGCCAGATGGCGGCCGGTTGCTTGGGCTGGATGTCGGCACGAAAACCGTCGGCATGGCACTGTGCGATGCCCAGTGGATGATCGCGACCGCTGCGGAGACTATCGTGCGGCGGAAGTTTTCCAAGGATCTGGAGCGAATCAAAACCGTGATTGCCGAACAATTTGTTGTGGGCATTGTCGTCGGCTTTCCGCTCAATCTGGACGGAAGCCAAAGCAAGCAAACACAGGCCGCTAAATCCTTTGCCCAGAATCTACGCCCGCTCGGACTGCCGATCTTCC
>JADMKQ010000208.1 GCA_015478735.1 Sphingorhabdus sp.
CACGGCCACAAAGGATCAATACGCGCACACCATCAGCAACAGAACCAAAAGGCGGGCTGGCCTGACCGATTTGCAGATTGGCCAGAGTTTCCTGGAGCGGTCCGGGCAAGTCTTTCAGGCGAACCTGATCATTGTCCACCACGTCCGCGCCGATAGAGGCGGCGACTTCATTGGCCGCGCCGCAACCCTTGATGCCCTGGGTAGCTTCGGCAAATTGTGCCGCGCGCGCCGTTGCCTGTGCTTCGGTCGTTCCGGCGGGAAAACCGATGGAAAGCTGTTTCAGGCTCAAAAGCGCATCACGCGGATCAGCCGTCAAAATCTGGCGCTCGTCGATAAGGTAGAGGATCGAAAAACCGCCCGGAACCTGCACTGGTCCCACAACCTGGCCAACATCCATCTGCTCGGCAGCCTCAGCCAGCGTTTGCGGCAATTGTGCAGGGCGCACCCAGCCAAGATCGCCGCCGGTCACCGCTGTCGAGGCTTCGGAAAACTGACGGGCATAGGCCACAAAGGAGCCGCCCTGACGGATCTGGTCGAGTATCTGGCGCATGTTCGATGTGACTTGTTCAGCCGTTTCGGGGGTAGCTGCCATGTAAATCTCGCCAATGCGAAACTCGGTAGTGCCCTTGGATGCTTTCAACCGCTCGATGATCGTGTTTACTTCTTCCTCACCGACATTGATGAAAGGCTGGATATTGCGCCGAAGCAAGCGGTTCCAGGCCAGTTCGCCCTTGATCTGACGCTTCAAAGTAGCAGCAGATGATCCCTTGGACCGCAGATATTCGTCAAACGCACCAATATCTTGCTGGAAATTCTGTTGGGCGACCTGATTAAAGGTCTGGTTTACTTCCTCTTGGCCGATAACGATCTCGTTCGCTTCGGCTTCCTGGATCTGAAGCGTTTCGTCGATCAGGTTACGAAGCACCTGCAGGCGCAGCCGCTGTTTTTCCTCTTCAGAAACATTGCCGCCATTGGCCGCGACAATAAGCGCGAGCCGGTGTCCGACATCGGTTCCGGTAATAATGTCGCCATTGACCAAAGCCGTTGCGCGGCGGACATTGGGATCATTCTGACCGAATATGGTAAGCTGCTCAGGGATGTTGAGGTCGTTTTGCGGAGCGGAACTTTCCGGAACCGTTTGGCTGGACGAAGATGTAGCGGCGAACAAAGCGGCAGTTGCAGCAAGAGCAAATTTTGCGTTACGGCTAAAAGTTCTGGTACGCATAAAATTCATATTTCGTTTCTTTTCAAATACTAAGAACAATTCGGCGCTAATCAATATCAAAATATGGCTGAACCCAATATGAGCGATCCCACATCGCCACAATATGCCTTACACACCCAAATTGCGTAACGCTACCCGGAAGAGGAAAGTGCTGCCGCGTTGGGCATCACCGGTATCCTCATAATCATAACGCCAAGTGACGGCAAGCGATAGACAGCCATCGTCATACGCAACACCAAGGCGGTGGCGGATGGGATCAAATCCATCGGAAGAGGATAGTGGATCTTCCTTAATTCCCGTGAGGTCAACAATCGCGGAACCGAATACCGACCAGTAATTGTCAATCTGGTAACGCCCGCCAACGCGCACTTCTTCGCGGTCACTAAGATCTTCGATCCCGTCACCGATATTGCGGTTCAGCCGTAGATAACCGATTTGAGCATAAGTATTCTGCGATCCGATGGTTGCATCAATCTCGTTTCGCCGGATCGAGAAATTATCCTTGTCCAGCCTGTAGCGGTGCGTGAATTTGACGACATCGCTGAAACGGACCTCGGTGCGACCGACAATATCGGAGAAGCGTTCCGAAAGCCCGGTGCCTTCCGGAACAATATTGCTGTTATTGGCCAGCCGGTAGCTCTGCCCGACAATGGCATCAATCCGCAAATTGGGCCGGTTTAGATTCCATTCCACGCCATAAGTGACCCGGACATTATCTTCGTAACGGTCATGACCGGGAAAGCGGTTCAGCGAGAAAAGGTTGGTGTCTTCCAGATCAACCGAGCGGGAATCTTCGTTGGGAACCTTGGCATTGGCTATTGCCGGTGTTGCTACAACCTGAAGCCTGGGGGTCAGGGTCTGGGTGCCGCCAAATGCCTGTCCGATCAGCGGCCATTTCACGTCCACCGCAGCGGTTATAATCCCGCGCGTCTGCCAGCCGGAATTACCCTGATAAAGCGCAGTCTCGTTAAGAGCGTTATCTTCGCTATTATAGACATCACCGCGGGCAAAGCCGGTCAGGATTATTTCCTGACCCATGCTCGTGAGCCGACGTAAATCCCAGCGTGCAGAAGCAAAGGCGCGCTGCGTGTCTTGTCCGCCGGCCCGTCCGATGGCCAGGCTGTTAAGCTGTATCTGGGTGCGACCGCCTAGTATCGGGTCGGCAAAGCGTTTGCGGTAATCGATTACGGGCAGAGCGACAGGAACCTGGCTTTGCGGATCACCGGCGCGTAATGTCTGGAACGCCCAGCCTGCGAGTGAAAAATAACTGCTCTCGTCTATCCGCTCGACATTGATCGTGGAGCGCAGGCTGTCATCATCGCTAATGTCATAGCGGCGCAAGAATGTCCGGTCAGAGGCGATCCGCGCTGATTGCGAAATCGTCCAGTTCTCGTCAAGAACGAAGCGTCCGCTGGTTGCAAAATAGCCGCGGAAATCCTTCTCGGCGTCGGGTAATGGCCCCGTTACCCCAGTAGGAACACGCGAGCTGTAAGTGCCGTAACCGGTAATCTGGAACGCGCCTTTTTCATCCAGATTGCGGAATGTTCCGCTGATTAACGGAGCAACTTCGGTAAAGACTTGCGCTGTTACAGTAGCATCCTGATTGGGAGCGATATTGAAATAATAGGGAACGGAAACAGCGACCCCGTTAGTCGAATCAAAACGGAGGTTGGGGACCAGAAGCCCGCTGCGGTTTTCGTCGCTGATCGGATGCGACAGGCCGGGCAGGGGGATGACCGGCAGTCCGAATATTTCTATCCGCGCGCCGTCATAGCGCACCCGCTTTTTTATAGGATCATAGCGGACCTTCACGGCCTTGATCTGCCAGCTTGGATCTTTGGGGCAGCCTTCTTCCGACACGACAGGGCAGGCGGTATAAGCGCCGTTATCCAGTGTCATTGATCCGTCTGCGAACCGCTCGCCTTTCCGCGCGGCTAGGCGGCTGCCATCTTCCATTACGAGCAGCAGGTTTTCTACCGTGCCGTCCCGTAAACTGTCGGTCAGGATTATGCTGTCTCCATAAGCGGTATCGCCCTCGGGACTGGTGGAGCGGATATTGCCTTTTGCCTCTACAACACCGGTATTGCGGTTCCAGATGACACTATCGGCACGCAACCTATACCCGTCGCGGTTGAGCAGGACATCGCCGGATGCGGTGACAATATCGCTCTCAAAATCATATTCCACCAGGTTGGCGCTAAATTCGATTTCGTCGGGATTGTCAGTTTCTGCCGGAGCGGCTTCCTCTGGCTCCGCTATTTCCGGAACAACCACAGGTTCGCTTTGCGCGAAAGCGCTATGGGGATAAGCCAAAAGACAAGCCTGCGGTACAGCCAGTGCAATCAAAGCGATTGAAGATTTCATCGACGAGATTACCTACCCTTTGATCCCATGAAATATTGGCGCGGTTTCTTTCGTCACCAACTCGACTATTGCCCTATTGCACCAGATTGCGTCTCCTGCAAATCTTCTGTGACAGATTTCCGCATTCATGCGCTGGTTAAATCGTCATTGCAAAAATAGAGCCAATCTTTCATTGATGGGCACTGAACAGATGATGATAAAATCCGCAATCATCAGCGCGGATGATCTATTGATAAGGACGCTTCACCCATGAAATTTACATTTGCTGCCAGCCCTTCTTCCACGCCAGATGCAATTGCCTTTGCGGTTGGTAAGGATGCGCTGGAAACCGCAAATATACCGTTGGAGCAAGCGGACATGGTTCGCACTGCTGCCAAAGCGGCACGGTTTGAGGGTAAGTGCGGCCAGACATTCCAGACCTTTGTGACAGAGGGCGATGCAGTGATTCAGGTCATCCTGACCGGAACCGGCAAAGGGGAGCGCAGTGATTGCGAAGCCGCTGGTGGCGCGGTGATTGCAAAGCTGATCACATCGGGCGTGAAGCACCTTGCGATAAACAATAGCGGGCTGGAGCAAGAACAACTGGCCCGGCTGTTGTTCGGTGCAAAACTGCGTAGCTGGAGAATCGACAAATATCGCACCACCATGCCGGAAAACACCAAGCCGACGCTTGAGGCGATTACGATCCTCGATGCCGCGCTGGAATCATCGCAAATCTGGAAAGACCTGTCCGCCGTTGCCGACGGTGTGGCGCTGACCCGCGAACTGGTGTCGGAACCGGCCAATGTCATCTATCCCGAAAGCTTTGTTGCCCGCTGCGAAGAGCTTCAGGACATGGGCGTCGAATTTACCGTGCTCGGTCAGGAAGAAATGGAAAAGCTGGGCATGGGCGCGCTTTTGGGCGTCTCACAGGGCTCCGCCCGTCCGCCGCGAATGCTGGCGATGCGCTGGGATGGCACCAATGGCGCACAGAAAAAACCGCTCGCGCTCGTTGGTAAAGGCGTGACATTCGATACCGGCGGCATTTCATTGAAGCCGCCTGCCGGAATGGAAGACATGAAATGGGATATGGGCGGCGCAGGCGCGGTTGCAGGAACAATGAAAGCGCTCGCGGGTCGTAAAGCCAAGGCTCACGTCATCGGCGTTTGCGGCCTGGTCGAAAACATGCCCGACGGCAAAGCACAGCGTCCCGGCGACGTGGTGACGAGCATGAGCGGCCAGACGATCGAGGTTATCAACACCGATGCCGAAGGACGCCTGGTATTGTGCGATGCGCTGCACTGGACTCAGGAAACATTTGAACCGGAAGTGGTTGTCAATCTGGCGACACTAACCGGCGCTATCATCATTTCCCTGGGCCATGAACATGCCGGTTGTTTTAGCAATGACGATGACCTGTCTGACAAATTGCTGGCGGCTGGGAAAACGGCTGGCGATCCGCTTTGGCGCTTCCCGCTCACCGCCGCTTATGACAAGCAGATCAACTCACCGATTGCGGATATGAAAAATGTCGGCGGCAAAGGGGCAGGATCGATTACCGCCGCGCAATTCCTGAAACGGTTTATCAAGGACGGCGTCAAATGGGCGCATCTCGACATTGCCGGAATGGTCTGGGCAGACAAGCCCGGCCCGGTCTGGGACAAGGGGGCAACCGGCTTTGGCGTGCGTTTGCTCGACCAGTATGTCGCGGACAATTTTGAGAAATAAGCCAGTTCGAAAGGCCATTTGACCGGTGCAGGTCGATTTCTATCACTTGACCCGCGATCCAGCGGATAAACTGGTGCCGGTGCTGGCCCAGAAAACGTTGGATAGCGGGCAAAGGATGTTGCTTGTCTCCGCGTTTGAGGAGCAGCAGGAAAAGCTGAGCACCGCGCTTTGGGACGCCGGTCCGACCAGCTTTCTGGCGCATGAGATAGCAGGGAAGGGGCGCGATGACATACAGCCGATCCTGATTTCCGCCACATGCGATGCCCCGAACGGAGCGCGCTATATCGCTCTTGCCGATGGCGAGTGGCGGGATGATGCTCTGGGTTTCGAGCGTGCATTTTTTCTGTTTACGCCGGAACAGATAGACAATGCCCGCGCGGCATGGAGATTCTTGTCCACAAAAGAGGGCGTGGAGCCGCGTTACTGGAAGCAGGATGGCGGGCGCTGGGTTCAGGGGCCATAGGCAATCGCACGCGCTCAAACGCTTGCCATGTCGCAATGCAGCCGCTAAGGGCGGCGCACTCTTATTCCACAGCTATTATCACGGAGCAAATCCATGGCCGTTACCCGCACATTTTCGATCATTAAACCAGACGCAACCAAGCGTAATCTGACCGGCGCTGTCACCAAGATGCTTGAAGAAGCTGGCCTTCGCGTTGTCGCTTCCAAGCGCATCCAGATGTCCCGTGAACAGGCCGAAGGTTTTTACGCTGTCCATAAAGAACGCCCTTTCTTTGGTGAACTGGTCGATTTCATGATCAGCGGCCCCGTTGTCGTTCAGGTGCTGGAAGGCGAAAACGCCATGCAGCGCAACCGCGACATCATGGGTGCCACCAACCCTGCTGACGCTGCACCTGGCACGATCCGCAAAGAACTGGCCGAAAGCATCGAAGCCAACACGGTTCACGGTTCCGACAGCGACGAAAACGCAGCGATCGAAATCGCTTACTTCTTCAACGAAGACGAAATCGTAGGATAATTTTTCCGAACAGGGAAAGTTATCAGTCATTCCCGCAAAGTCGGGAATCGTCGGAAACCAATCGAAGCCTTAAAATCAAAACGCCGTCATTCCTGCACAATCGGGAATGACGGCGTTTTGCTTACGCTTACGTTAAAGCATTTCCGTTAGCCTTGAGCTTGTCGAAGGGCGTCTATGGCCTTGATACTGTGCTTAATCCAGAAACGCCCTTCGACAAGCTCAGGGCTAACGGACAAAACACTACCTATCCGCAATATTACGGCTTTAACGCTCCGCTCTATTCCCTCGGATTAGCCACGTCATAGCGCTCCCAATCGTGGAATGCTTCACGCCGGACGATGATCCATTTTCCGTCCCGCTTTTCAAACTTGTCACAATAGCGGCCAGCGACAATCCAGTCGGTTGCCTTGCCTTCGGTGGGGACGGGTGTGAAGTCGTCTGCGCCTTCCTCAATATAATGATAGGCAACGAAATTGGCCTCGGTCGAAACGCTTAGGCCATCTTCGCTGAAGTTAAAATGCACGTTGGCAATCGAATGGTGCGTGTCAGGTACTTTTTCCAATATCGCGCTGGCAAAGCCGATAAATTCATCCGGTGGTCCCGAATATTCGGCATGTTTGTGAATATGGTCATCCGCGAAACAGGACCGCACCAACTTCCAGTCGCGGCGGTCAATGCCCTTGCAATAGCGGTGTAGCAGGTCGCGTATTTCTTCTCGCGCCAGTAATTCAGAAACTCCGTCCACCCTGCCTCTCCTTTATATTGCTAGGGACGCTGCGTAGCATGTGGTGCTAATCCGTGGATAGTTGATAAAAAAGAGAGGATGAAAATGGGCAGGCTCAAAGGCAAAGTTGCGATTATCACCGGCGCGGCAAAGGGACTGGGTGAGGCGGATGCCCGTATCTTCGCACGAGAAGGCGCGACTGTCATTCTTACCGATGTAGATGAAGAATGCGGCCAACGAGTCGCATCAGAAATCGGCGCGGCGGCCGAGTTTATCATGCAGGATGTTCGCGACGAATCCGGATGGGAAGATTTAATTGCCGATGTCGTCTCGCGGCATGGAAAGCTCGACATCTTGGTCAATAATGCCGGTGTTGTGGAGCCCGGAACCATCGAAACCCAGACAGCAGACGAATGGCGCTTTGTAATGGGGGTCAGCGCCGATGGCACATTTTATGGATGTAAATATGCCGTGCCAGCGATGAAAAACTCCGGCGGCGGGTCGATTATCAACATGGCGTCCATCGCTTCGGTTCAGGGGGAGCCGGTTGTCGCAGCCTATGCGGCGGCGAAAGGCGCGGTTGAAAGCCTGACTCGCAGCATCGCCGTTCACTGCGTCAACAATGGCTATAATATTCGCTGTAACAGCGTTCATCCCGCTGGCATATTAACACCGATGGTCGAAGCGATCGGTCCGAAAATGGCAGGAAGAACCGATTTACGCCCGGCCAGTGAAGGGCCTGCAGCCAGCGCGTTAGGCGAACCCGATGATATTGCAAACACGGTTCTGTTTCTTGCTTCCGATGAATCGAAATTCGTCAATGGCGCCGCGATCCGGGTGGATAATGCCAAATCGGTTGTGGAAGGCGTAGTTCCGTAGGCCCAGTTTGCGGGCCTAAAACTGGTTCGCAATATCCGCCAACCTGGTGAGCCTTTTTGGAGCAACCATGCGCCAGCTTTTTTGCAGCCAGCTTGCAATATGGTCCCAGTCAGTACGTCCGGTGTCTAGCCGGATCGCGATCCAGCCGGATTTTCCGTAAAACTTCGGGGCGTAATATAGATCGGGATCGGCTTCCAATAGCGATGCCTGTTCGTCCAGACCGCTGGTTTTGACGAGCAGGGAGGATCCTGCCTCGCCATGATGCTGGTGAGAGAAATAAGCGAAATATTTCCCTGCTTTCTCACCGCCAACCCGCCAGCCGGGGGAGCCGAAGCTGGCCCGTTCGTGGGTTTCTTCCAAAGCAAGCGCGCGGGAACGGATTTGTTCCAATATCCAGTCGGGATCTTGTTCGCGGGTGACATAACGGGCGAGCGTGGCAGCATAAAGCTGATGCTCGGCAATCAGCACGCGGTCGGCCAGAATATCAGCTGTATCGCCGGGCAATATCGCTACTTTGGTTTGCGCGAGCACTGGTCCGTCGTCCAGTTCGGGGGTCACAAGGTGGACGGAGCAGCCTGCATGGGCGTCACCCGCGTCGAGAGCGCGTTGATAGGTGTCCAGCCCTTTATATTTGGGCAGCAGGCTGGGATGTATATTGAGCATACGGTCCTGCCATTTACGGACAAAACTATCGCTCAAAATCCGCATATAGCCCGCCAGAACGACATAATCTGCACCGACGCGGGTAATGGCTTCGTGCATGATCTGGTCATGGCCTTCGCGGCTCATACCCTTGTGGGGGTGAGAAAATGTCTCAACACCTTCCGCTGCAGCCAAAGTCAGACCGGGGGCTTGCGGGTCGTTGGACGCCGCCAATATGATCTCGAAAGGGCAGTTTTCCGCCTTTGCAGCATAGATGAGCGCAGCCATGTTGGACCCTCGTCCAGAGATTAGGACAGCAACCCTTACCCGTTCTGATGTCATCGGTTAGCCATCATGGCTTGCGGTCCAATCGCTCATGGCAGACCACGTCCCCATGCTTCCCGTTACCGTGCAGCCCTTCTCGCCCTTCTTGACCACGCCAACCCGGTGAACCGTCTCGCCAGCCAATTCCAGATCTGCCGTTACAGACTCCATGTTCTCCATCGAGACAGCCAAAATCATCCCGATCCCGCAGTTAAACGTCCGCGCCATTTCTTCCGGCTCGATATTCCCCTGCGCTTGCAAGAAAGCCATCAAGCGCGGCTGATCCCAGCTATTGGCATCGACATGGGCACGCAAACCATCAGGAAGAACGCGGGGTATGTTTTCAAGCAATCCGCCCCCGGTAATATGCGCCAACGCCTTGATCCGGCCCGCCTGTATCAGCGGCAATAGTGATTTCACATAGATCCGCGTCGGCGCAATCAATGCCTCGATCAACAGGGTGTCCGGATCAAATAGTGCCGGACGGTCGAGCTTCCAGCCCTTATCTTCGGCTAACCTGCGAACCAGTGAATAACCGTTGGAGTGAACACCGGAAGAAGCCAGGCCAAGCAGAACATCTCCGTCGGCGAGTTCGCGGCCCGTCAATGCTTTGGACCGTTCCACAGCGCCAACGCAAAAACCTGCCAGATCATAATCGCCATCTGCATACATGCCGGGCATTTCCGCTGTCTCGCCGCCAATCAATGCGCAGCCCGACATTTTGCAACCCTCGGCAATACCAGCCACGACTCGTTCCGCGACACCATTCTCAAGTTTGCCTGTCGCGAAGTAATCGAGGAAGAATAGCGGTTCTGCACCCTGAACGATCAGGTCGTTAACACACATTGCTACCAGATCGATGCCAACACTGTCATGCCGGTCGTAATCGATCGCCAGCTTCAACTTTGTTCCAACGCCGTCATTGGCCGCCACCAGCAACGGATCATCATAACCTGCGGCTTTCAGATCAAAAAATCCGCCAAAGCCACCCAATTCGGCATTAGCCCCTGGCCTTGCAGTCGCCTTCGCAAGCGGTGCAATAGCTTTAATTAGCGCGTTGCCTGTCTCAATCGATACACCTGCTTTCGCATAGGTGTATGATTCCGGTTCATTTCGCCCGTTGTTTTGTTTATCACTCATAAAATAGGCGATTAGACAAGTCGCGGCTGGATTTCCACGCCATAATCGTCAAAAGAGCAGAAATGAAAATTTTGACCAGTTTTAAAACCCAGATTGTTGCTGTTTTTGTGGTGCTCGGTCTTACCGCTGCCGGAGTTGTTTATGCTCAACTTGAAGGCGGCGACCGTGGTGTTGCGCCGCTTGCGAGTACGGGCGACTTTGAAGTTTTCGGGGTTAAGGTCGATACCACTGGCAAAGACGCCAATGAAGCCCGCAAAAAAGGATGGGAAGAAGCTCAGCGTAAAGCTTGGAAAATGCTCTATGCTCGAACTCAAGGCAGCGAAACCAGCGGATTGCCTGACAGCACGTTAAACAATATTGTTTCGGCTATTGTTATCGAACAAGAACAGATTGGGCCTACCCGCTATATCGCTACGCTGGGCGTTATGTTCGACCGCGCCCGCACAGGTCAGATTCTAGGCGTTAGCGGGCGACGATTGCGTTCGCCGCCATTACTGGTCTTGCCTATAATGTGGGGCGGTGGATCGCCGCAGGTATTTGAAAACAGAACCGAGTGGCAGAAGGCATGGGCCCGGTTCCGCTCGGGCAATAGCGCGATTGATTATGTCCGTCCTTATGGTTCGGGAAGCGAATCACTGATTTTAACCGCTGGGCAGGCACAGCGCAGCGATAGGCGCTGGTGGCGTACGATATTGGATCAATTCAGCGCTGCTGATGTCATCATTCCCATTGTCCGTATGGAACGCGAATATCCGGGCGGGCCGGTAATCGCGCATTTTAGTGCGCGCTATGGGCCGGATAATAAATATATCGACAGTTTTTCCCTGAAGACCAAATCGCCTGACGGTATTCCGGGAATGCTGGATCAAGGGATTGTCCGTCTGGATACTATTTACACCAATGCACTGTCACGAGGCGTCCTGAAAGCCGATGAGTCCCTTATCATCGAGGATCCGATTGATCTGGAAGCATTGGAGAAGGAAATCGAAGCAGAATTGGCCGCTGAAGGCTATGGCGCAGATAGTGGAACTGTAGGCACATCCTCCGGAAATGGTAGTGTGAGCAGCATACCGGTTCCAACCGGTGCGGCTATAAATGTTGCAGTCCAGTTTGACACGCCTGACGTCGGCGCGGTGAGCAGGGGTGAGGCATCGGTACGGTCTGTTCCGGGCGTATCGTCTGCATCTACCGGCAGCCTGGCACTAGGCGGAGTATCGGTCATGCAGGTAACTTATAGCGGTGATCTGGTTGGTCTGGCATCGGCTCTGCGTTCCAGGGGCTGGCAGGTTCA
>JADMKQ010000209.1 GCA_015478735.1 Sphingorhabdus sp.
CGCAGCGGTATAAATGCGGGATTTGCTCATATCATCCGGATATAGAGCAGTTGGACAAATCATCAACGCCATTTTGAGGATCAATCCAACCTGCTCTGCTCCGCAAAACAGATAATATGGCTGATTGCCTCTCGTCAAACGGGGATAAAGTCCATATATACGGACCATGACCGATTATCTGACAGTAGAAGAAGACCAACCGCAAAGCCGCACAGGCGCCATCAAACTTCACGGACCACAAGCGTTCGAGGGTATGCGTAAAGCCGGGCGACTGGCCGCCGAGATTCTCGACGCGCTGGTGCCGCATGTCGTGCCGGGCGTGACCACTGGCGAGCTTGACGACATTGTGCGCGAACATACGCTTCGCGGCGGTGGTATTCCGGCAACGCTTGGTTATCGCGGGTTCACGCATAGCTGCTGCATCTCTATCAACCATGTTGTGTGTCACGGGATTCCCGGTGACAAGAAACTGAAAGAAGGCGACATTGCCAATATTGACGTGACCGTGATCGTCGATGGCTGGCACGGCGATACAAGCCGTATGTTCCTGATCGGCAAGGCACCTGTAAAGGCAGCGAGACTGGTGCAGAACACCTATGAATGTTTGATGCTCGGCATCGAGCAAGCCAAGCCCGGCAACCATCTGGGCGATATATCACACGCCATTCAGGTCCATGCAGAGGCCCAGCGTTACAGCGTTGTGCGCGATTTTTGCGGACATGGCGTGGGACAATTGTTTCACGATGCGCCCGAAGTCGTTCACGCTGGACGCCCCGGCACAGGTCCGGAACTTCGCCCCGGCATGTTCTTCACCATCGAACCGATGATCAATATCGGGAAATATGCGGTCAAAATGCTGGATGACGGCTGGACCGCGGTAACCCGTGACCGCTCGTTATCGGCGCAGTTTGAACATAGTATCGGTATCACCGAAACCGGATGCGAGATTTTCACAAAAAGCCCGGCCGGTCTGGACTGCCCCCCTTATTTATAAGCGGATATGTCCTTTTCCCTCAAACAAGTATAGTCACATCACTCAACAGCCTTGACCGGGCGGCTTTAATTTAGCTAGTCAGTTAAAAAGCCGGGCCCGCGCAGGTTTGGTGTCTGGGGAGAAGTGACGATGCGTCGGTTGGGACTATTTATTGCAACATGCCTGCTCGCTGCCTGTCAGAATCAAAAGACGGAGCAAGATGCTCCTGTTGCCGAAAAGGATGTTGCATGGAGCAATGTCGCTTATGGTTCCAAGGAACAGCGTCACAGCCCGCTTGACCAGATCAACGAGAGCAATGTCAGTGACCTGGGCATAGCCTGGTTCAAGGATTTACCCGACGCCCGCGGGCAAGAGGCAACTCCCGTCATGGTCGATGGCAAATTGTTCATCACAACCGCATGGTCCAAGGTTTTCGCTTATGATGCGAAAACCGGCAAAGAGCTTTGGTCCTATGACCCCGAAGTTGATGGTTCCAAAGCGATTGATGCGTGCTGCGATGTAGTGAATCGCGGAGTAGCCATTTCACGCGGGCGGCTATTTTTCGGCACGCTTGATGGCCGCTTGATCGCGCTTGATGCCAATACCGGCGCGCGTTTATGGGCAAGCCAGACCACCGATAACAGCAAGCCCTATACGATTACCGGCGCACCGCGCATCGTCAAGAACATGGTCGTTATCGGCAATGGCGGCGCAGAATTTGGTGTGCGCGGCTATGTCTCCGCTTATAATATCGCTGATGGTTCGCTGAAATGGCGTTTCTACACTGTCCCCAATCCCGAGGGGAAACCAGACGGCGCAGCCAGCGACGAGATTTTCGCAAAAGCGGCCAACAAGACATGGAGTGACGGTGCTTGGAAAGAATCCGGCGGCGGCGGAACCGTGTGGGACAGCATCGTTTATGACGAAGAGCTAGACCAGCTTTATTTCGGCGTCGGCAACGGCAATCCGTGGAACCACGGCCTACGCTCCGGCGGAGAAGGCGACAACCTGTTCCTGTCTTCCATCGTCGCGGTTAATCCCGATACCGGAAAATATCTCTGGCATTATCAGGAAACTCCCGCCGAAACATGGGATTATACCGCCACCCAGTCGATCATCATTGCAGAGATTGACTGGCCGGTCAGCGGCGGTAGCGATGCCGAAGGGAAAGAGGGCGAGGAAGCCGAAAGTGAAAAAACCGCGCTTACCAAAAGGCGCAAAGTGCTGTTCCATGCGCCCAAGAACGGCTTTTTCTTTGTAATCGACCGGACCAATGGCCGCTTGTTGAGCGCGGAACCTTTCGTCGAAAATATCAACTGGGCAGAAGGCTATGACCTGAAAACCGGCCGTCCGATCGAGAATCCGGCTGCGCGATTCTATAAAACCGGAGAGCCGTTTATCGCCATTCCGGGGGCGCTCGGCGCGCATAACTGGCATCCGATGAGCTATAATCCCGGCACCGGGCTGGTTTATATCCCCGCGCAGCAAGTGCCGCAGGGTTATGAAGTTCCATCCTCGGAAGTGGATAAAAGCCGTGGGCGGCAGGGCTTTAATGTCGGCGTTGCCTGGTCAATTGCCCAGCTACCCGATGATAAAGAGGTTTATAAGGCAGCTATCGCGTCAACCACTGGCCAGCTTGTCGCCTTTGATCCCAAAGCGGGCAAGGTCGCATGGTCGGTGGATTATCCCGCCGCGTGGAATGGCGGCACGATGACCACCGCAGGAAATCTTGTGTTTCAGGGCACCAGCCTTGGCCTGTTCAAAGCCTATGCTGCCGATAGCGGGGAAGAGCTTTTGAGCATGGACGTGCAGTCAGGCGTTGTCGCCGCCCCTTCCACCTATATGATCGACGGGGTGCAATATATCGCCTTCCTGACCAGCAAGGGCGGAGCCTTTCCGCTCACCGCGGGGGTTGCGGGCGGCGCATCACGCCAGATCCCGAATATCCCGCGCCTGATCGTGATGAAGCTGGGCGGCAAGACCAGCCTGCCTGCGCTTCCGCAGCAAAACGAAATCGTCTGGGACCCGCCGGAACCAACCGGAACCCCTGCTCAGGTGGCAGAGGGCAAGGCGCTATATGGCCGCTACTGTCTTGTCTGTCACGGGGACAGCGCGATTGGCAACGGCTTTACGCCGGACCTGCGTATATCCGCCACGCTGGCCGATGCAGAGACCTGGTCTTCCATCGTCAGCGGCGGCGCGCTGAAAGACCGGGGCATGGTAGGCTTTTCGCAGCTGACACCTGCCCAGGTAGAATCGCTGCGCCACTATGTCATCGAACGGTCCCACTGGACCAAGGAAAATGTGGTGGACGTGACTGCACCGGTTGCACGGTAAATGGGCTGTAGCTTGTTAACCGGCTAACCAACTATCGTCATTCCGCGCTGCGGGAATCCAGCTTATTTTCTGTGCATCAAGCGCCTTTACTGAAAGCAAAAACCTGCCTGCTTTTTAGGCTCCCGAGTCCGCATTTGCCTGTTTTTTGAGCGGCATTGCAACTGTCTGGATTTGGCTATAGCAGTTTATATGCGATTCCTTGCACAATCCCGATTTGGCATGGTATTTGTATTGCAAAGGGCAAATGCGCCCGACTTTGGTGCTGCATCCACGTGCCAAAGCTGTAGTGGCCGGAGCATAAGGATAGGAAAGAACAAAATGAAAAAGATCGAGGCAATCATCAAGCCTTTCAAACTTGATGAGGTGAAAGAAGCGCTGCACGAAGTTGGCGTATCGGGAATCACCGTTACCGAAGCCAAGGGTTTTGGCCGTCAGAAAGGCCATACCGAACTGTATCGCGGAGCCGAATATGTCGTGGATTTCCTACCCAAGGTGAAGCTGGAAGTTGTCGTCGATGACACGATGGCGGAACGCGTGGTCGAGGCAATCTCTGCCGCTGCACAAACCGGTCGCATCGATGATGGCAAGATTTTTGTCATACCCGTCGAAGCCGCTCTGCGCATCCGCACCGGCGAGCGGGACAGCGATGCAATTTAGGGCAGCGCTTAGGACAAGCACGATGCAATTTAGGGCAGCGCTATAAAAAGAACGATGCAATTTAAGGCAGCGCGATGATAAACAGGGCAATTTAGGGCGGAACTATGAAAGGCACGATGTCATAAAAGACATCAGCTGAATTTTGATTTTAACTTTTCCAAATCATTTTTAACCAAGGGACTAGCAAATGGCTAATACTGCTGCAGATATCATGAAATTAATCAAGGAAGAGGATATTGAGTGGGTCGATGTTCGCTTCACCGATCCGCGCGGCAAATGGCAGCATCTGACAATGTGCGCCAATGTCATTGACGAAGATATGCTCGAAGAGGGCTTCATGTTCGACGGTTCCTCCATTGGCGGCTGGAAAGTCATCAATGAATCCGACATGATCCTGCGTCCCGATCTTGACGCCATGTATATGGACCCGTTCTCGGCCACACCGATGATGATCCTGATCTGTGACATTGTCGAACCCGGCGATGGATCACTTTATGGCCGCGACCCGCGCTCGACCGCAAAACGCGCTGAATCCTATATGAAATCCACCGGCATTGGCGACACCGTATATGTCGGACCGGAGCCTGAATTTTTCATGTTCGACGATGTCCGCTTTGAAGACGGCTATGACCGCTCCGGCTTCCGCATTGACGATATCGAGCTGCCGACCAACACCGGCCGCGAATATGAAATCGGCAATATGGGCCACCGCCCCGGCGTCAAGGGCGGCTATTTCCCGGTTGCTCCGGTTGACAGCGCTGTCGATATTCGCGGCGAAATGGTTGCCACGATGCAGGAAATGGGCTTGCCGATGGACAAGCATCACCACGAAGTTGCCGCCGCGCAGCACGAACTGGGCATGATGTTCGGCACGCTCGTCGAAACCGCTGACCGGATCCAGGTCTACAAATATGTCGTGCACCAGGTTGCCCACGCCTATGGCAAGACGGCGACCTTCATGCCCAAGCCAATCCGCGACGATAACGGCTCTGGCATGCACACGCACATGTCGATCTGGAAAGAAGGCAAACCGCTTTTCGCCGGTAATGAATATGCCGGTCTGTCAGAAACCTGCCTCTATTATATCGGCGGTGTGATCAAACATGCCAAGGCTTGTAACGCGTTCACCAACCCGACGACCAACAGCTACAAGCGCCTCGTGCCCGGTTTTGAAGCGCCGGTTCTGCTCGCTTATTCCAGCCGTAACCGCTCTGCATCCTGCCGTATTCCTTATGGCGCAGGTGACAAGGCGAAGCGCGTAGAGTTCCGCTTCCCGGATCCGCTCGCCAACCCGTATCTGTCTGCTGCGGCACTGCTGATGGCCGGGCTTGACGGGATCGAGAATAAAATCCACCCCGGCGAAGCGATGGACAAGAACCTTTATGACCTTCCGCCAGCAGAACTGGCTGAAGTACCTACGGTTTGCGGTTCGCTACGTGAAGCGTTGGAAGCTCTGGAAGCCGATCACGAATTCCTGCTGAAAGGCGACGTGTTCACCAAGGACCAGATCGACGCTTATGCCGCGCTGAAATGGGAAGAAGTCAGCCGGGTGGAAATGACTCCAAGCCCGGTCGAGTTCGACCTTTATTATTCAGGCTGATCGCAAGCGGTCAGATGTATAAAAAAACCCCGGGGCAAGCGATTGTCCCGGGGTTTTTATTTGGCTCGTTCGTGCTTCGCGTTGCCTATTCACCTTTTTTGGAAAGGCCCATCGCGCTTCTGATCTCGTCATTATCCGCGCCCAATGTTGGCGGGTCGGCAAAGATATTCGCCGGGCTTTCGGAATAAAGCACGGGATGCTTGATGGTGCGGTATTTCCCGATCTTCTCGCCTTCGCGCTCGGCCCAGAAACCGACCTGTTGCAAATGCGGATCGTTGAGCACATCGCCGATCCGGTTATAGCGCATCGCCGGAATATTATGCTTGTCGAGCAGTTCCAGCCACTCGTCCGTTGTCTTGGTCGCCGCGATTTCCTCGATCAGGCCGTAAAGCTCGGTAATGTTCTTGGTGCGCTCCGAATAAGTCGAGAAACGCGGATCATCAAACACGCCGGTCTTGCCGCCCAGTTCAAAAAAAGTCTCCCACTGCTGGTCATTATAGGGGACCAGACCGATATAGCCGTCCTGCGTCGGATAGGGCTTGCGATTGGGGTTGATCGAGCGCGTATAACCAAGACGGCCATTGCCGGGAATGAAGGTTTCGCCCCAGAGATTTTCGACCATATTAAACCATGTAAAGGCTTCGAACATCGGCACCTCGACAAACTGGCCCTTGCCGGTTTTTTCCTTGTGATACATGGCGGCAAGCGTGGCATTGGTCGCGAACAGACCGATGGTTTTATCTGCCACCAGCGATGGCATATAAAGCGGCCGCCCGCTATCGCCGCGCATTTCAAACAAAGATGCAAAGCCCGAAGAACACTGGATCAGGTCGTCATAAGCTTGCCGATGGGAATATTCGCCGCCCTGGCCAAAACCGGCGCAGTGGACATAGACGATGCCGGGGTTAATGGCTTTTACCGCTTCGTAATCAAGCCCCATCCGTTCCATTCCGGCCATACGGACGTTGTGGAAAAACACATCGGCATGTTTGAGCAGTTCCACGATAACGGCTTTATCCGCTTCCACTTTGCCATTCAATGTGATCGATTTCTTGTTGCGGTTCAGCGCTGTGAAAATCGGCCCCAGATCGCCGGTCGGACTGTCACCGGCCATGCGCATCATGTCGCCGGTAAACTTGCCTTCGTCATTTTCGATCTTGATGACATCCGCGCCCATATCGGCAAAGTTCAGCGTCGCAAACGGGCCGAGCACAACCGTGGACATATCGACAATTTTCAAACCCTTCAGCGGTCCTGTCGGTTCAACATCCCATTTCAGCTCTGGCCATCCGGTCATTTCTTATATCCTCAATTTATTAGGTGCATCGGTTGCCACGTCTGTTATCAGTTTTAATCGATTGATGAACTGTTTATTTGAGGGATATGCGAGCATGAGTTTTTCTGACCGACAAGCGCCGGTGTTGATTGGCGTGGGTGAAGCAAGTGGCCAGTCATTGGGTCTGGAATGGCCATCTCCGGTCGATCTGGCTTCCGGCGCTGTAAAGGCCGCGCTGAACGATAGCGGTGCCCCCGGGCTTGCGGATTCAATCGATTGCCTGCTCGCAACGCGGCTATTCTATGACAGCGGTGTGGGCCATCAATATGGATCACCGGCCAATTTTCCGGACGCGATTGCCAGCGCCTCCGGCGTTGAACCCGCGCAGCTGATCTACGGCGATGTCGGCGGGCAAAGTCCCCAGAAATATGTGAACGAACTGGCCGTGCAGCTACATGAAGGCAAGATAAAAGCGGCTGTCATTTGCGGAGCGGAATCCGTCGGCACCGTGAAACGCGCGAAAAAAGCCGGGCATGAAATGGACTGGAACCTGCCTTCGGACCGTGATTTCCTCGACAAGCGTTCGGATTTTGCCGTGCTCACTATGTATGAGATCCGCCACGGTATCATTTCCATGCCAATGGCCTATGCGCTGCTAGAAAATGCCCGGCGTAAAAGGCTGGATATGGACCGGGAAAGCTATGCGAAGGATATGGCTCGGCTTTGGTCGGCCTTTTCCAGTGTGGCATCCACGCGCGAACATGCCCAGTTTGCCAAAGACTGGAGCGTAGACGAATTGCTGAGCGATGAGGGCGGTAATTACCGGCTCAATGATCCCTATCGCCGCTGGATGGTGGCGCAGGATGCCGTGGCATTGGGCGGAGCGGTGATTATGACCACCGCTGGCCATGCCGCCGACCTTGGCATAGCCGAAGACAGGATGATTTACCTGCACAGCGGCGCGGATTCCAGCGCGCCGCTTATCAGCGAACAGATGGACCTGTCGCGCTCTCCGGCGATTGAATGGGCGGTCACAAAGGCGCTAGACCTTGCGGAATTGCAGGCGGGGGATATTGGGCCGATTGACATATATAGCTGTTTCCCGGTTGCCGTGTCGCTGGCGATAGAGGCGCTCAACCAGCTGGACCGACCATTATCCAGCTATACGCTGACCGGCGGGCTGAGCTTTTTTGGCGGACCCGGCAACAGTTACAGCACCCATGCGATTGTCGCGCTGGTGCAGCACTTGCGAAAAGATGGCAGCAAGCCCGGCATGATTTCAGCCAATGGCGGCGTGATTAACAAGGAATCCGTCGGTATTTACGCGGCCCAGCCGGTAGCGGGCGGCTGGTCCCCCGACCGGATCGCAGCGCCCAACTATATGCCAGCGGACAAGGGCACAAAGCCGGCCCATTTCACCAGCGGCAACGGCATCATCAAAAGCTATGGCACACCTTATGTGAAGGGCGTTCCCGGCTCCGCGACGCTGTGGATGGTGGATGAAAACGGCACGCCATGTTTCGGTATGCTGGAAGATACGCCTGCCGATACGGATCTGATTGGCCGGGCGGTGGAGATTACAAGCGACGGAAAGCGCAACCACGCGGTTTTGAAATAGAGGGAGGGGGAATAATAAAAAACCTCCCCTAAACCGCGACCACTTCCTGCCGGATCGCACCAAATATGGAATGTCCGTCTTCATCCAGCATCTGGATTTTCACGGTATCTCCTGCGCTCATGAACGGCGTCTTTGCTTCACCGCCATTTATGGTCTCGATCATCCGGATTTCCGCGATGCAGCTATAGCCAAGCCCACCTTCGGAAACAGGTTTGCCGGGATCGCCGTCCGCGCCCTGATTGGACACGGTGCCCGAACCGATAATCGTTCCCGCGCATAGGGGCCGTGTTTTGGCGGCATGGGCGACAAGCTGTGCCAGGCTGAAGGTCGCATCGTCGCCTGCATTGGCACGGCCAAAGGGTTCGCGGTTATAATCGACTTGCAGCGGCAAATGAATCACAGAACCTTTCCACGCATCACCCAGTTCATCGGGCGTTACGCAAACGGGGGAGAAGGCGCTGGGAGGTTTAGACTGGAAAAAGCCGAAACCCTTGGCCAGCTCGGCGGGGATAAGGCCCCGCAAGGATACGTCATTGCACAGCATGATGAGCTTGATATGGCTCGCTGCCTCTTCCGCATTGACACCCATCGGCACATCATCGGTAATGACTGCAACCTCGCCTTCCATATCGCATCCCCATGCCGGGTCGCCCAGCGGGATCGGATCGCGCGGAGCCAGAAACGCATCGGAGCCGCCCTGATATATTAACGGATCGCTGTAAAAACTCTCCGGCACTTCCGCTCCGCGTGCTTTGCGGACCAGTTCGACATGGTTGATATAGGCGCTGCCATCGGCCCATTGATAAGCGCGGGGCAGAGGGGAATGGGCTTCGCGCTCGTGGAAACGCTCGCACGGAACTGTCTGGTGCTCGACATCGCGGTATAAAGCCTCAAGCTTTGGCACACATTCTTCCCAATTATCGAGGGCCGCTTGCAGTGTGGGGGCAATGTTGCTGGCTTCGCAGCACCGCGTCAGGTCTTTGGAAACGACGACCAGCCGGCCGTCCCGTGTATCGTTTTTGAGCGTCGCGAGTTTCATAGGGTCCCCATTTGTTATTGGATACGGGTTCTGATTTTCGACGTGAGGCGATGAGTGTGCGCCGGATCGCCGCAACAATCAACCGCCGAGCGACAGGTGGGCCGCTCTATGGTATCGCTCAATAATCGTCGCGGGCCTTTTCATGCAGCCATGCGGCATGTTGCGGTGCCTTTTTGGTGCGGCTCCATTCTTCCAGCATTTCGGGGGCAACCCGCCGCAGCTCGGCCATTTCTTCCTCTGTGCCGGTATTGCAGGCGAGTTCGAGCCGGTGGCCGTTGGGGTCAAAGAAATAGATGGATTTGAAAACACCGTGGTTGGTCGGTCCGATCACCTCAAGCCCTTCTTCCTCGGCCCGTGCCTTTGCGGCCACAAGGTCGTCCATCGTCGGGGCCTGGAAAGCGATATGCTGGACCCATGACGGCGTGTTCGGGTCTTTGCCCATGTCCGGCTGTTCCGGCAGTTCAAAAAACGCCAATATATTCCCGCCGCCTGCATCAAGAAACACATGCATATAGGGGTCATATTCCCCCGTGGAGGGAACATGGTCTTCGGAAAAAGCGACGGTGAACGGCATGCCCAATACGCGCTGGTAAAACTCGACCGTTTCCTTCGCATCCTTGCAGCGATAGGCGACATGGTGAATACCGTTTATTTGGGGAGTTCTGGTCATTGTGCCGGCTCCTTGACGTCAAGCACACCGCGCGCCACCTGGTCACGCTCGATGCTTTCAAACAATGCTTTGAAATTACCCTCGCCAAAGCCGTCATCGCCTTTGCGCTGGATAAATTCGAAAAATACCGGGCCGATTTGTGCTTCGGCAAAAATCTGTAACAGCAGCCGTGGCTGGCCGCCCTCGGTGGTTCCGTCGAGCAATATGCCGCGGGTTTTTAGCGCCGACACATCCTCGCCATGGCCGGGCAGGCGCTCATCGAGCATATCATAATATGTGTCCGGCGGCGGCGTCATAAACGGTACGCCCAGTGCTTTCAGCTTATCCCAACTGGCAACAAGATCGTCACAGATCAGCGCGATATGCTGAATCCCCTCGCCGTTAAACTCGCGCAGAAACTCCTCGATCTGGCCTTTGCCGCCTTCACCCTCTTCGTTAAGCGGTATGCGGATCTTGCCATCCGGTGCGGTAAGCGCTTTTGACGTCAGGCCGGTATATTCGCCCTTGATATCGAAAAAGCGGATCTCGCGGAAATTGAACAGGCTTTCATAATAGTCCGCCCAATAAGCCATTCTGCCGCCGTAAACATTATGAGTCAGGTGGTCGATGATGTTGAAACCCGCACCGACCGGGTTGCGGTCAACACCGGGCAGATATTCAAAGTCGATATCGTAAATGGAAAGCGCATCACTACGTTCTTCATCGGCATAGCGGTCAACGAGATAGAGGATGGCGCCGCCGATGCCGCGGATGGCAGGAATATGCAATTCCATCGGCCCGGTCTCCACCGCTACCGGCTCTGCGCCCTTGGACAGCAAA
>JADMKQ010000210.1 GCA_015478735.1 Sphingorhabdus sp.
ATCAAGCCGGGAATAGACGACCGCACCGTCGCTATGCGTGGACTTGGCGGTGAGCACGGAAACCAGATGCGCGCCCTTGGTATTTTCGCGCATCACCGCGATGTCCAGCTCCCGCATCCCGCGCCTGACACAGTTCAGGAACAAGGCAGCGACCAGTGCCCGCGCCACGCCCTTGCCGTGATATTGATCAAGCACGGCTATCGCAAACTCGCCTGTGTCCTCATCCTCGCTCTGGCGGATCGCGTGGACAGCGCCCATTGCAGGATGCCCCTCTATGCCAAGGTTGACCGCGCCCCAGCCGATATGGTTCATCCCGTCCACGGCGGTTAATTGCTCCACCAAATTTCGCGGGGCCGATTTGAAGCCGGAAAAAAAACGCAAATAGCGCGACTGCTGGGACAATCCCATGATGCCGCGCTCTATCCGGTCATGGTCGGACTCGCTGAGCGGGCGCAGGCAAAGCCGTATCGGCTGACCATTTTCGACAATGTCTGTGTCAATCACAATGGATTCGGGAATGATCGTGTCGGGGCCGGTTTGCTGCGGAGATTCAGACATAGACTGGTCCTTCCAGTGGATGACGAATCACCATGCTAGCCATATTTCCCGCGTGTTGACAGAGCTATTGCGGCTCTATCTGCGGAACCGGATTTCGCGCGGCGGCAAACACGCCTGCACAAAAACCTGTTCCATGCCATCGAAACTATGCCACTATGCAGCCAAAGGAACGTTATGATTCTGAGGAGAGAAATATGGCCACCGCAATAGAAAAATCCGGCAGCGCAGATGTCACGCCCGGCTTCACCAATCCCGATCCGGCGACGATAGACCGGCTGGAAGGCAAGGTTTCCGACGCCGAGTGGAAATTGCGCTGTGATCTCGCCGCGACCTACCGGCTGTGCGCCATGCACGCGTGGACCGATCTGGTCTTCACCCATATTTCCGTGCGCCTGCCGGACGAGGACGGGGAGGAGCGTTTCCTCATCAATCCTTATGGCGTCATGTTTGACGAGATGACCGCATCGTCACTGATCAAGATCGATATTCAGGGCAATATCAAACAGGACACGCCCTATTTCATCAATCCTGCCGGGTTCACCATCCACAGTGCCGTGCATAGCGCGCGCGAAGATGCGGGATGCGTCATCCATGTCCATACGCCTTATGGTATTGCCGTGTCGGTCCAGAAAGAGGGCCTGCGCCGCTACACGCAATTTTCGATGCAGGTGCATGATGACCTTGCCTATCATGATTATGAAGGCATCGCGCTGGACCTCGATGAACGCGAACGGTTGATCGCGGATATTGGCGAGAAAAACCTGCTGATCCTGCGGAACCACGGCACGCTGACCATCGGCAAGAATTGCGCCGGGGCTTTCTTGCGGATGTATCTGCTGGAAAATGCCTGCAAGACCCAGATACTGGCGCAGGCCGTGGGTGACGAGGCCGCTCTGCACGAAGAGCCGGAAACAATGGGCGCGCGGGTATTCCAGCAGGCATCACCGCTGTTCATGCCGGGCATGGGGGACAATCTTGTCTGGCCCGGTTTGATGCGGAAGTTGAAACGGACCAATCCCGGCCATGATTACTGATCCGGCATATTGATAACATCAGGTTGATAATATCAGGGCCGTTTCTCGCTATACCCTGCGCGATCTGACTTGCGCGCTGTCACATTTTCGCTAAACCGTCGCGATGGATATTATCTCAATTCGCGGCGGCAAACGGCTGTCCGGCCCCATTCCGATTTCCGGTGCAAAAAACAGCGCTCTGACCTTGCTTCCCTGTGCGTTGCTGACCGACGAGCCGGTGACGCTGCGTAACCTGCCGCGCCTCGCCGACGTGGACAGTTTCGGCCATTTGCTCAACCAGCTTGGCGTTTCGACCACGGTCGAGGGTGCACGGCCCGAAGATTTCGGACGGGTGATGACCCTGAAAGCCGGCAAGATCACATCGACCGAAGCGCCTTATGACATTGTCCGCAAGATGCGCGCTTCTATCCTTGTGCTGGGGCCGCTGCTCGCCCGCGCGGGTGAGTGTCGGGTATCGCTTCCCGGTGGCTGCGCGATTGGCAACCGGCCGATTGACCTGCACCTGAAAGCGATCGAAGCGCTGGGCGCAACGATTGAAACCACCAGCGGCTATGTCACCGCACGCCAGCCTGATGGCGGATTGCCGGGCGGTGAGTTTACCTTCCCCGTCGTATCAGTCGGCGCCACCGAAAACGCCCTGATGGCCGCCGTTCTGGCCAAAGGCGACAGCCGCCTGAAAAACGCAGCGCGGGAGCCTGAGATTGTTGACCTGTGCAACATGCTGGTCGCGATGGGCGCAGAGATTGAAGGCATCGGAACGTCCGACCTTAAAATCCACGGTGTTCCCCGTCTGCACGGCTGCACTTACCGCGTAATGTCGGACCGGATCGAAGCGGGCAGCTATGCCTGCGCGGTCGGGATTACCGGCGGCGAGGTTGATCTGGTCAGCGCCAATGCCGACGAAATGGAAGCCACTTTGGCTGCATTGAAACAAGCTGGCCTGCATATCGAGCCTTATAACAAGGGCATCCGGGTCGCTTCCGATGGCAAGCTAAAGCCGCTGACGCTGGAAACTGCGCCCTATCCGGGGCTGGCCACCGACATGCAGGCGCAGTTCATGGCGATGCTGTGCCTGGCCGATGGCGCCAGCGTGCTGACCGAAACGATTTTCGAAAACCGCTATATGCACGTTCCAGAGCTTAACCGGATGGGCGCGGATATCGAAACCAAGGGCCGCACCGCCGTCGTCCGCGGCGTCAAGAAATTGACGGGTGCGCCGGTCATGGCCACCGACCTGCGCGCTTCGATGAGCCTGGTGATCGCCGCGCTTGCCGCCGAAGGGGAAACACAGTTACAGCGCATCTATCACCTTGATCGCGGCTATGAGCGGCTGGAGGAAAAACTGGCCGCGGTTGGCGCGGATATTGAACGCATAAGCGGCGATTAAGCTTCCCGAGCTAACACTTATGGCAGCTTGCACAGCGGGCATTTTTGCCGTGTAATCCACCCCATTTAAAGGCCTGAAAACCGGCCATATAATGGGAGAGTGCGTCTATGTTTTCAGGGCCGATAGAAGACCGTCTGGCTATCCGCGAGTTACACGACAGCTATTGCGATGCTGTGCTGCGCACCGATCCCGATGACTGGGGCAGCTTGTGGACAGAGGATGCCGTCTGGTCTTTGATGGGCACGGAAGTCGTAGGCCGCGAGAATATCGTAAAGCTTTGGGTCGGCGCGATGGGCCGGTTTGATTCCGTCAGCTTCCTTGGAATACCGGGCAGCTTGGAGATCACCGGCGATACCGCTACCGGCCGCTATCAAACCCACGAAATACTGGTCGAAAATGGCGAGCCACGCGTTGCTGGCGGGCGCTATGATGACGAGTTCGTCAAGATTGACGGTCATTGGTTTTATTCAAAACGGATATTCAACCTTGTCTCTCAAATGGGCGGGCAAAAGCTTTAGGAAGATCGAAATATGGCCAAGATACTGATTGCCGCGCATATTGATGTGGAACCGGCGCAGCGCGACGCCTGCCTGAAATCCGCGCAGCCTTTCATTGATGGCGCGCTCTCCCAGAACGGCTGTTTGCGCTATAGTTGGGGAGCGGACCTCAACTTGCCGGGCCGGATCATAGTGTTTGAGGAATGGACGGACGAGGACTCCCTCGCCCGGCATTTCAAGGGAGATCATTACGCCGGGATGCGCGATCATATCGCGGATTACGGTTTGATTGACTCGATCAGCGCGAAATATCGCGTTGATGCCGAAAGCCCGGTTTATAATGCCGATGGCCTGCCCACACCCGCTTTTGGTTGATGGTAAAACAGGATTAAACAGATGAACAAGCAGACTGCCAAATCCCTATTCCAGCCTGACATACTGGCCGATCCCTATGATTTCTATGAAGAGCAGCGCGCGAAATCGCCAGTCTTTCTCGACGAAGCCAGCGGGGCTTATGTCGTCCTCGACTATGACCTCATAAGCGAAGCGGTCGGGCGGCTGGATGATTTTTCCAACAATTTCAACGCGCAGCTATCCGGCGGTAAAAGTGCAGCGGATCTGGATAATGACGAGGAATTGCAAGCCATCCTGTCCACGGGCTACCCGCAGGTAGATACGTTGCTGACGGCAGATCAGCCGACCCATACCCGCTTTCGCAAGCTGGTGAATCTCGCTTTCTCGATGCCAAAGGTCAACAAACTGGAAGACAGCATCAGGGAGATGTCCAACCGCCTGATCGACGGTTTTATAGACAAGGGCGAATGCGAGTTCATGGAAGAATATGCCGTCCCGATGCCGGTGCAGATCATTGCCGGACAGCTTGGGCTGGACCATGCCGATGCGGGAACCGTCAAACGGTGGACCAATGCCTTTGTCGATCGCCTGTCCGGTATGATGACGCGCGAGCGGCAACTGGAAACCGCGCGCGAGGTGGTCGAGTTCCAGCATGTCCTGAAAGCCAATATGGATGACCGCCGTAAAGAGGCGAAAAGCGACATACTTTCCGACCTCGTCAATGCGCGGGTGGATGGCGAGCGGCCTCTGGATGACGCGGAATCGCTTTCCATTGTGCAGCAGTTGATGGTGGCTGGTAATGAAACAACTACCGCTGCCCTGGGTGAAGGGGTCCGGCTATTTGCCAGCAATCCGGACCAGTATAAGAAGATTCAGGATGATCCCTCGCTCATCCCCAACGCGGTTGAAGAAGTGCTGCGTATGTCGAGCGGATCTTCCGGCATCTGGCGCGTGATGCACCGCGATGCGGAGCTTGGCGGCGTCACTCTGCCCAAGGGCGCGATGGTGATGATGCGCTATCATGCCGCCAACCGTGATCCCAAGCATTTCGAGAACCCCAACGAATTCCGCGTGGACCGCAAAAATGCGCGCACCCATCTCGCGTTCGGCAAAGGCATCCACATGTGTGTCGGCAATATGCTCTCGCGCAAGGAAATGACCGTGTCGTTCCAGCAATTTGCCGAGCGGATGGATAATATCCGGATACAGGAAGGCGCGACGCTGACCTATCCGCCCAACATGATGCTGCGCGGCCTGACAAGTCTTCCCATTCAATTTGATAAACGCTGAACTCAAACAAGGGGGCCGATATATGGGCATGATGGACGGAAAGGTCGCGCTGATTTCCGGCGGAGCCGAAGGAATTGGCGGCACGGCGGGGCAACGCTTCGTCGAAGAGGGCGGCTCCGTCATGCTGGGCGATATCCAGCTTGAAAAGGCGCAGGCCCATGCGGCGTCTCTGGGAGAGCGCGCGGCGGCTGTGGAGCTTGATGTCCGTAATCTGGACCAGTGGGAAGCGGCAGTTGCGGCGACCAAGGCTAAATTCGGCAAGCTGACGACCCTGTTCAATGTTGCGGGGATTTCCGAACCGGGTCCGGTTGATACGGTGGATCTGGAAAGCTGGAACCGGACGATTGATATCAACCTGCACGGGACGTTTAACGGGTGCCGCGTGGGTCTTCCCGCCATTCTGGAAAGCGGCGAAGACGGCGCGATCGTCAATATCGGTTCGATGCTTGCCATGCGTCCCGGATCGCAATTTGCGGCCTATAGCGCCAGCAAGGCTGCGGTTACAGCGCTTAGCAAATCGCTTGCTCTGCATTGCGCCGCGCAAAATTATCCGGTGCGCGTCAACACGGTCCATCCCGGCGCCATTGATACGCCGATGTATCAGCGTTATCTGGCCGCCTATCCCGGTTCCCATGAAGAAGCGGTAGAAGTGTTTAACCGCAACCACCCGATCAAGCGGGTCGGACTGGCGCGCGAAGTGGCCGATGCGATGCTATGGCTTGCCAGCGACGCGAGTAGCTTTACGACGGCCAATGACATTACCGTCGATGGCGGTGGTAGTTACCGCGAATAGTTTGGGGGCGACCACTAGACCCTGTTCAATTTTGATTGAATCAAAATTGGGGCCTAATCTATTGTTTTATCGTGATTTCCGAGCCGTGAAATGTTCCATTTCACTCGAAATCACTCTAACGGGTCTTCATTTTAGAATGTGAACCCGCCGGATAACCGCCACTAATTCCCGTTGGTAGCGACAATATCGACAAGCGTGCCGCCGCCGGGATTCTTGCTGGCCGTGACCAGATAGACACCATCGTCGGAAGCGCGTGTTCCGCCCAGCACATGCTTGTTGTCCTGCAAAAGATATTCCGTGCTGTAGCCGCCGTGCTTGGCCAAAGTGTAATAATAATCCACGACATTCTTGATCGAGCCGCCGGTTACAAAGCTGACCAGACGGATATCACATGCACCCGAATCGGCGCCTGCAGCTTCCCTGATATTGGCTTTGGGATAGACAGGGAACTCTGCCGGCATCCGGTTGGCCCAGCCCATGTCATAGCTGATTTTGCGGTCGCAAAGGGCGTTGCCGCTCTGCGCATTCTGGGCCGCGGCCTTGGCGCCCAATGTTATGCCGTTCAATCCGGCGCAGTTTTCACATTCATCATTGGCGTTCATCAGGCGCGGTTTCGGCGCGTTGAGCAACTTGCCCTTTATCTGGCCTGCCTGATTGACAATCGGCGGAACCATGCCGTTTACCGGGCCGTTGGCGGCGCGGATCGCATTCACATTGGATTGGTCCGAAAGGTCGGGATCAACCATGATCGGCCCTTCCAGCGCTTCCCGCATGGCCGGGTCCACGGTCAGGTTGTCATCCAGTTCCGCCAGCTCTGCGTCATTATCCGTGTTATTGCCGCAAGCAGCCAGAGTCAGCGGCAATAGGGCCGCAGTCGCCGCCAGCAAAAGGGTGCGGGATAGAAGTGCCATGCAAAATGCTCCGTGATTTTGGCTGCGAAACTGCACCGGAATAGTTAATTACCGGTTAGCAGCAATGGCTTAACCCGCCACTATCTGATTATCACCTGTCCCGTTTCGGGAAGTTCAGCCAAAGCCGTCCGCGCCGCCCAGCTCGCCAAACCGGACGAGGCGGGATGTCAGCACAGCGGCCTGACGGTTGACGACCGCCTTTTTATAATCGGGATCGGTAATCATTTCCATGAAGGCGGCGCTGCTGGGATAGCGGGCGATAAAGGCGCTGTCCCATTTTTCATCCTGCGGCCCGATGACCATCGATTCCATCGCTCCGCGCCAGATGATCGTTCCGCCGACCCGCTGAAAAACCGGGCCGCTGGTCTTGCTATATTCCTTGTAGGCCCGCGCGCCGGTCCATCCGTTTGCCGCATTGGGATGGTCTTCCGGATATTGCGCAGAATCGTAAAATTGCACAAGGTTGAGCATATTGATCGGCACATCACGGGGCAGCGCCTTGAATGCGTCAAAGCTCTCCCGCGTCGGATCCAGATAGCGTTCTTTGGTCATGGTCATTCTCTCCCTTATTTCTGGCACTTTAACTGGCTCTGTATTTGGTTTTTTATGAGCCTATTGAAATTTCTTCCGGTTTTCCAGCCACTGCTCCCGCGATTGGCCCCAATCGTCAACCCGCGCATCCTGATAGGGCTCCGGAATTTGCGTGGGTCCGCGATTGGTGGAACCAAGCCGCTCGGCCAGCCTGATCGACGGCAGGTTTTCCGGATCGATAGTGTGGCAAATATCGCTCCACCCCAGAATATCGACCGCGTAATTCATGCTCGCAACCGCTGCTTCCAGAGCATAGCCTTTGCCCGCATATTCCTGCGCCACGCCCCAGCCGACTTCCGTGCCCGGCCAGCATTCGGGATACCAGGGACCAACACGGCCTATCCATTTGCCGTTATCCTTCAATATGAGCGAAAACATGGCGAAGCCGCGCACATGCCATGCTCCGATGACGCTGCACATATTGCGCCAGCTTTCCGCCCTGCTTTTGACTCCGCCCAGATAGGTCATGACTTGCTCGTCCGCCTCGAACGCTGCCCATTGTTCAAAATCGTCGCCGCAGGGCGGGCGCAGGATCAGGCGTTCGGTTTCAACCCTGATCTGGCTGATATCTACGCTTTGGTTCATGCTCCGATTCCTTTCACTTTCGCCAGACATGGCGGCTTTAAATGCCCCTCTATTTCAAAGGCTTGTCAAAGCCGGTGATTTATGCCTATAACACAGTTATGGCAAATGTAATTTCTATCATCATTGGCTGTATAGCCCTTGTCTTCGCTTTTGTCGGACTGGTCCCTTTGCTCGGCTGGACCAACTGGCTGATCCTGCCGATTGCCGGAGTCGGAGCCTTGTTTGGCCTGATTTCCTCGCGCAATAGCGGCCTGTATTTCTGCCTTGTCGTCATGGCGATTTGTGCTCTACGCCTGTGGATAGGCGGCGGAATTATCTGATAAAGCCGCTCCGGTGTTACGGAGCGCATCAGGCTCAACCCCAAACTATCAGCGCCCAAAGCTAAATTAGATTGCCACCATGTTTTACCGGTCCTAATCCGGCAGCATGATCGCTCAAGTATCAACCGGCCGGTTGGGGCTTATCCAGGCATTGCTGGCCTGTGCGATCTGGGGCGTTATGCCGATTTATTTCAAGCTGTTACAAAGCGTCCCCGCGCTTGAAGTCGTCGCGCACCGGATCATCTGGTCCGTGCCGTTGCTGCTGGTCATGCTCTATTTCCGCAAAAACCTGTCGGGCCTGCGCGCATCATGGGCGGACCGGCAGGTGCGCCGCGCCATGCTGGCCAGTTCGGTTTTAATTGCGGGTAACTGGCTCGTTTATGTCTGGGCCGTGCAAGAGGATCATATCCTTGCCGCCAGCCTCGGCTATTTTATCAGCCCGCTGGGCACCGTTTTCCTGGCCCGGATTTTCCTTAAAGAGAATCTGAGCCGCAACCAGTGGATAGCCGTCGCCATTGCCGGAGTCGGCGTATCGATTCTGGCAGCAGAAGCATGGCAGACCTTGTGGATCAGCCTCGCGCTGGCTGGCTCATGGGGGCTATATGGGCTTGTCCGCAAAGTCGCTGTGGTTGGTCCGGTTGTAGGGCTTACCATCGAAACCAGCTATTTGTTCCTGCCGTTCATGCTGCTGGTGCTGTGGGTCGCGTTTGGCAATGCAGCGCCCGATGCCCGCACCCATTTCGGTGACAATTTGCCAATAGACATGCTGCTGCTCGGCGGGTCGCTGGTTACTGCCATTCCGTTGATGCTGTTTGCGGCGGCGGTAAAAAAAATGAACCTCAGCACCATCGGCTTGCTGCAATATCTCGCCCCGACATTGCAATTCCTGATCGCGACTTTTGTCTACCGCGAGCCGATGACCACGTCGCATATCGTCTGCTTCGTCCTGATCTGGATCAGCCTGTCGCTGTTTTCCATCGACGCTATCAAGCGCGAATCTGCCCGGAAAGCGGCGCTGGTCGCGTAAGTTTCTACGCGCTAACTCTTAGAGTGATTTCGAGTGAAATGGAACATTTCACGACTCGGAAATCACGACAAAACAATAGATTAGGCCCCAATTTTGATTCAATCAAAATTGAACAGGGTCTAGCCCGCAATCCGCCAACCCAGTTCTTCCCCGGCATGGAACGGCACAAGTTTCGCCGCGCCCGCCTCGATCTGGTCCGGCACTATGATATTAACGCGCTCCAGCGTCACCGTGCCTTCGTTGAGCGGAAGTCCATAGAAATTGGGGCCGTTGACAGACGCAAAGCCTTCCAGCTTATCAAGGGCACCTTCTTCGTCGAACACGCTGGCATAGCTTTCCAGCGCGAAGGGCGCGTTGAATATCCCCGCGCAGCCGCAAGCCGATTCCTTGGCGTGCATTTCGTGCGGGGCGCTGTCGGTGCCGAGGAAATATTTCGCCGAACCGGATGTCGCCGCTTTACGCAGGGCCAGCCGGTGCCGCTCCCGCTTGGCAACGGGCAGGCAATAAGCGTGCGGCCGAAGCCCACCCTGAAACATCGCGTTGCGGTTGATGTGCAAATGTTGCGGCGTGATCGTCGCGGCGATATTGGGACCGGCGCCATCCACGAAAGCGGCTGCATCCGCCGTCGTGATATGTTCAAAAACAACCTTCAGTTCCGGCAGCCGGTCAACCAGCTTTATCAGGACCTGATCGATAAACGCAGCTTCCCGGTCAAAAATATCGACATCGCTGCTGGTCACTTCGCCATGAACCAATAACGGCATGCCCAGTTCCTGCATCCGCTCGAGCACCGGCATAATATTGGCTATGTCCGTCACTCCGTGCGCGCTGTTCGTGGTGGCATTGGCGGGGTAGAGCTTGGCGGCGGTAAAGACCCCGCTTTCAAAGCCCTTTGCCATCTCATCCGCATCCGCCGTGTCGGTGAGGTAACAGGTCATCAGCGGTGTGAAGCGCGATTCCGGTTCCAGAACTTCCAATATGCGATCCCGGTAAGCCGCCGCGCTGGCCGTGTCTGTAACCGGGGGAGAAAGATTGGGCATGACGATGGCGCGCGCAAATTGCCGCGCTGTAAAAGCCGCAACCGCCTGCAACATATCCCCGTCGCGCAGATGCACATGCCAGTCATCTGGCTGGCGAATGGTGATGGTGTCTGGCGAATCGTTCGGGGCTTGATTCATGGTTCGGCTTTCTATTGGCTCTGGCTTTTGGCGCTGTGCATCCCTACCTAATCCTTATGAGCGAGACCAGACTTAATCAGCGCGCGGTCATCCGCGTATCCGCAACCGAGGCCGGCAAGGAGCAAGGCGAAGATTGCCGCGATTTCCTGCAAGGGCTGGTGACGCAGAATATAGCATCGGTTCAGGAGGACGCGCCCCAATGGGCGGCACTTTTGTCGGCACAAGGAAAAGTGCTGTTTGATTTCTTCCTCTGGGCAGACGGGGACGATATCCTGATTGATGCCGAGAGGGAACATGCCGAAGATTTGATAAAGCGGCTGAAACTCTATCGCCTGCGCCGTAAAATCACGATCGAGATGGACCTGGCAATGACCGTTCACTGGTCCCTTGACGCAGCCGACCAGCCTTCGGATCCGTGGTTTGCTGATCTTGGCC
>JADMKQ010000211.1 GCA_015478735.1 Sphingorhabdus sp.
GTGTAACCACAACATCGCCGTTTGAATCGGTCCTCAGATAGCCGAGGGAGTTTGCAATCGGCACGGGAACCATCTGTGACGGATCAGTCTCGCTAGGCACCAGCACCAGGTCGCCATTGGCATCCCGCTCGTTCAGCGTGCCGGCAACTTGCGGATTTTGCAGAATCGGCGTCGTCACATTGAACACCGCACCGGCATCAACAAAGATCGATGGCCGCAAACCAAGTTCGCGCATGCCGGAACCCAGAGGAATTTCCAGCTCCGCACGGGTCATATAATAAGCCCGGCCGCCGATAGCGTCATCACGCTGCTGGTTTTTCGATTCGACCAGCATGTTATAAGGATTGCCATTGTCATCAAGCGCCGGAACCGTGCTGTAACGCACGACCCTTGGGCCGATGCCGCGAATATCGAAACCGCGCATCTGTGGCTCACCCAGGAAGAAACGGTCAGTCAAACGAACATCGTCAACACCATCGGCCGCACTGCCCCGGTTTTCCAACGGGTGGATATAGCCACCTTCTGCGCTGATCGAGAAAATGAAATTGCCCATCACGCGCCAGTATTTAGCGGCGTTAAGACGGCCACGCAGATATTTGACGCTGCCGCCAAGTCCGGCAAAGTCCACGCTGCCGACCACAGATTGTCCGCGCGATGGCCGGATACGGTTATCGCGATCATCATAGATCAGCGATGCACCGAGAGACGAAGTCGTCCGCTTACCAAGCGCATCACACAGATAGCGTCCGGCAACAAGCGGGTTACAGACCAGTTCACCCGTATCATCGGGGATGAAGAAGCGATCACGGTCAAGGGTGACATCATCATAGCTCAGCCCGTAACGGAGCGAAGCGGAAAGATATTCGGTGATCGGCACACCCGCGCGGACCTGAAAGCCGGTGGTCAGCTGTTCAAAAGTCGTTTTACGATCATTGCCGATAAAGTTAAAGCTGTTCAAATCGCGGCGAAAAACGTCGACACCGACTGCGATATTGCGATCGAACAGATAAGGCTCGGTAAAGCCAAGCTCAATCGATTGCGAGAAGCTGGAATAGCTGACGCTTGCGCGCAATTCCTGTCCCTTGCCGCGGAAGTTGCGTTGGCGGACGGAGGCTTGCAGAATGAAATTCTCGACGCTGGAGAAACCAGCGGAAAGCTGTAATTCGCCGGTTGCGCGTTCCTCGACATTCGCTTCCAATATGATGCGATCAGGCGCGCTGCCTTGCTTTTGCTCAATTTCCAGAGATTCCTGGAAAAAGCCGAGTGACTTGATCCGGTTGGCGGAGCGTTTGACCTGGAAGCTGTTAAACGCGTCGCCTTCATTGAGGCGGAATTCGCGGCGGACGACCTTATCCTGGGTCAGCGTGTTGCCATTAATGTCAATGCGTTCGACATAGACACGGTCGCTTTCCGCTACCTGGAAGTTGATCCCCATGGTGAGGGTATCTTTATCGCGGTTAAACTCCGGCCGCACGTCGGCAAAGGCATAGCCATAAAGACCGGCTGTTTCAGACAGGCTTTCGACCGTGTCTTCGACCTGCTTCGCGTTATAATAATCGCCCTCTTTCATCGGCAAAAGCGGCGTCAGCAATTCGGAGGTAAAGTCACGAATCTCGCTCTCGACCGTCACATCGCCGAATTTATAGCGATCTCCTTCTTCGACCACATAGGTGATGATGAAGTCCTGCTTGTCCGGGGTCAGTTCGGCCACTGCTGAAATTACGCGGAAATCTGCATAGCCTTCGGTCAGGTAGAACTGGCGCAGTTTCTGTTGGTCAAAGGCAAGACGGTCCGGATCATAGGTATCACTGGAGCTGAAAAAGCGCCAGAAACGCGATTGTTTCGTGACCATTTCGCTGCGCAGATCGCCGTCGGAAAATACTTCGTTGCCGATAATATTGATTTGCTGGACTTTGGATTTCGGACCTTCGTTGATCTCGAAAACAATATCGACACGGTTCTGGTCAAGCTGAACCATCTTGGGTTCAACGCTGGCGGCGAAGCGGCCCTGGCGTTTGTAAAGCTCGATAATCCGGGCCACGTCGGCGCGTACCTTGGACCGCGTATATATCTGGCGCGGAGCCAACCGGATTTCAGGATAGATTTTATCTTCCTTGATCCGCTTGTTACCTTCAAGCAAAATCCGGTTAACCACCGGATTTTCCACCACTTCGATAACCACAGCCCCGTCATTGTTGCGGATGCTGACATCCTTGAACAATTCCGTAGCGAAAAGGTCTTTCAGCGCCTGGTCAGCCGCTTCCTGCGTATAGGTCTGCCCGATCCGCAGTTTCATATATGACAGAACAGTCCCCGCTTCCAGCCGCTGAGAGCCGTTTACTACGATGGATCTGATTATATCCCCGGCCTCAGCCGCCGGAGTGGCGAGAGGCGGCGTCGTGGGAACGGGCTGCACAGGGTCTGCAACAGGTGTTTCCTGTGCATGTACCGGCACCGTCAGGCCCGCTAGAATCGTACCACTCAATAATACGGGAAGGAGACGTTTTTTATGCTTCACAGACAAACTCGCTTTCACGTCTAAACTCAATAAAACCAAACCAGTGCAAATATTGCATGAGGCTTTGCAAAACCCCTGCCCCAAGAGAGCCGATCAATCAACGGGCAATTAGCCCGATACCATTCTAAACAAGCCGAATGATGCCAAATCATTGAAAGTCACCACCAACATGAACATCACGACAAGGGCAAAGCCCGACCGGAACGCCCATTCCTGTATCATAGGACTGGCGGGCTTTCGCCGCACGGCCTCTATGGCATAAAACATCAGATGCCCCCCATCGAGCATAGGGATTGGCAGCAGGTTGATGAACCCCAAATTAATTGAAATCAACGCTACAAAAAATATGAACTGGCTCAATCCGGCAACAAATTGCTCACCGGAAACCTGCGCAATTTTAAGCGGACCGCCCAATTCCGTTACCGAGCGGCGGCCACTTATAACCTGGCCCAGGGTCGTGACGATCAGGTCGACAATCTCACCTGTCTGGCGCGTAGCAACGATGGGCGCTTCCCATACAGGAACGTCACGCAGCTCCATAATGCTTGGCGACACACCCAACAAACCTATCCGATATTCATTATCGAACCGGTCTTTCTCAATACGCACGCCGATGGTTGCTTCTTTGGTGATAACCGAGCCGTCGCGTTCAAATTTAATCTCGACCTGTTCGTCCGGGATGATCGAGATTTTGCGTGCAAGGTCAGAGAAACGATTGATAGAATCTCCATCAATCTCAATGATTTTATCGCCATTTTGCAGACCAATTGTTTCCGCTGTAGAGCTTTCCGCAACGGTCCCGACAATAGGCGGAGCGACATTCTCGCCATAAGCCAGAGCAAATCCGGCCAGTATCAAAATAGCAAAGAGGAAGTTTATTGCAGGCCCCGCAACGACAATCGCCGCCCGCTGCCATAAAGATTTGGACTGGAACGTCCGGTTGCGTTCTTCCGCTGGTAGCTTCAGCCATTCGTCGCTGGGTTTACTGGCAGGGTCCATATCGCCGGCAAACTGGACATAGCCACCCAGCGGCAAAGCACCGATTTTCCAGCGGGTGCCGCGCTTGTCATTCCAACCGGCAATTTCCTTGCCGAAGCCAATGGAAAATGTCTCGGCCTTTACGCCGCACCAGCGCCCAACCAGATAATGCCCCATTTCATGAATGAAGACGAGCACACCAATAGTGAGCAGAAAAGCGAATATAGTCAGTAATATACCGGGGTTTTCGGTCAAACTCTAGCATCCTCAATCATGGCTATAGCCCGTTCGCGCGTTTCTTTATCAATCCCGAAGATATCCGTAAGATCATTGGGTTCAGGCGGGCTATAGCTATCTATAATCCGCGATACAATCTTAGTGATTTCCAGAAACTGAACGTCGCCTTTCAGAAAAGCCGCCACCGCGACCTCATTGGCGGCGTTTAATATCGCCGGAACCGCCCCGCCCGCTTCTATGGCATGGCGGGCAAGCTGTATCGCCGGGAAACGGTCATAGTCCGGTGCTTCAAAATCCAATCGGCCAATTTTCGCCAGATCAAGCGGCACACAATTAGTCGTCATTCGCTCTGGCCACGCCAAGGCACTGGCAATGGGGATACGCATATCCGGAGATCCCAATTGCGCCAGTGTCGAGCAATCGTGATATTCCACCATCGAATGAATGACCGACTGGGGATGAACCAATATGTCAATATTCTCCAAGCCCACGGGGAACAGGTGATGGGCTTCGATCAGTTCCAGCCCCTTGTTCATCATGGTCGCGCTGTCGACGGAAATTTTTGCGCCCATGTCCCAGTTCGGATGAGCCACTGCCTGCGCCGGAGTTACCGATGCCATCTGCTCTTTGGTCCATGTTCTGAAAGGACCGCCGCTCGCCGTTAATGTGATCTTGCGGACCTGATCGATCCGGCCACCCTGAAGGCACTGGAAGATCGCGTTATGTTCGGAATCTACCGGCAAGAGCACAGCGCCCGCATCTCTTGCTTGCGCCATCATGAGATGACCGGCAGAAACCAGCGCTTCCTTGTTTGCCAGCGCAACGGTCTTGCCGCATTTCAAAGCGGCCAGTGTCGGCGGTAATCCCGCACAGCCGACAATCGCCGCCATCGTCCAGTCAGCACCGAGAGCGGCAGCAGCGATCAGGCTTTCCGGCCCTGCTGCAACCTCAATATTGGTGCCCGCTAACAGATCCTTCAACGCGTCATATTGACCGGCATCAGCGATAACGGCAACCTCGGCATCGAATTCCCTGGCCAGCTTGGCTAGTTCCTTGGCATTTCCATTCGCGGTAAGGGCAAGGATGCGATAACTTTGGCGATCCAGCCGGATCAGATCGAGCGTCGATTTCCCGACCGAGCCGGTGGCTCCGAATATTGAGACGGTTCTGGGCGCGCTATAAGTCATTGGCTGCCAAACAACATGATAGCCGCGACCACAGGCGCAACCGGAATTAACCCATCGAGCCGGTCCATTATCCCGCCATGTCCTGGAAATATCTTGCCGCTGTCTTTCACCCCTGCCCGGCGCTTCATCTGGCTTTCAAACAAGTCACCCATCTGCGCCAGCACAGCAAGCGGTATGCTAAGCATGATAAGCTGGAAAGGCAGTTGGAAATATATATGCAGAGCAAAGCTGAACAATGCTGTGAGTATCACGCCCCCGATCAGCCCTGCCCAGGTTTTATTCGGGCTATAGGTGGGTGCCAGCTTTGGCCCGCCGATCAATCGGCCTGAAAAATAAGCCCCGATATCTGTCGCCCATACTAGTGCCAGCGTCCAGAAAACAATCAGGAGACCGTTATCAATCCCTCTAAGATACAGAACGGAAAGTGCTGGTAATCCAGCATAAAACATTCCGATAGAGAGCTTTACAGAACGGTCAAATACCGCAATGAACATCGCGGCACCGATAATCAGCCCCAGCGCCAGAAACGATGGTCCAGCCGCCATATAGGACATGATCGCAAGCGGCACTGAAAGCGCATAAAGAGCCAGCCGTTTATTCTCCAGCCGCCCCGTTAGCTCTGCCCATTCTGACAAGATGCCCAAAGCCATTAAAACGACCAGCAACCAAAAGGCATGCCTGCCAATCTCATGATCGCCGACAATAAGGGTCGTCACCGTCACTGCTATTAGGGCAAAGCCTACAACCGCCCTGGTCGCCAGTTCACTCGACGGCTTTTTTGCAGAGTTTACGGGATCGGTCATAATTTAACGGCCACCAAAACGGCGGTCCCGGCTCCCAAAGGATTCCAAGGCGCGTAGAAGTTCCTGTTTATCAAAATCGGGCCATAATGTTTCGGTAAAATAAAGTTCGGAATATGCCGCCTGCCACAGCAGGAAATTGGACAATCGAAGTTCACCAGACGTGCGGATAAGTAAATCGAGCGGCGGCAGTCCGGCGGTATCGAGCGCCCCCGACATGTGGCTGATATTAATCTGGTCCGGTTCGACCTCGCCATTTTTCACAGCCATCGCAATGGTCTGCACCGCTCTTAAAATCTCATCCTGCGCGCCATAGTTCAGCGCAATGGCCAGTGTCATCCGCTCGTTACCCGCGGTCCGTTCCAGCGCATTGTCGATCAAATCCACAATATCGCGATCAAGCGCCTTGTAATTGCCGATGATTTTCAGGCGAATACCATTTTCGTCAAATTCATCGATGTCCGATTGAATATACTGACGTAGCAAACCCATCAGGTCGGTGACTTCTTCAGCAGGCCTGCTCCAGTTTTCGGAAGAGAAAGCATAAAGTGTCAGAACTTCTATGCCCACTTCCCCCGCAGCACGAACTATATTGCGAACCGCTTCGACACCCTTTTTATGGCCGAGAGAACGCGGCAGATGCTTCCGTTTGGCCCAGCGGCCATTGCCATCCATGATAATCGCCACATGGCGCGCACCATAAGTCAGATCAGCCCCTTGAGCGGTAGCATCAATCTCGGGATCAACCGATCCATTCTTGGATGGCATCAGCCTCACTGTGTAAGGATTTCCTGTTCTTTTGCTGCTGCCAGTTCGTCTGCTTCCGCGATCATGGCATCGGTCAGTTTCTGGACCTCTGTTTCCAGCCGCTTCTTGTCATCTTCGCTGATTTCTTTCTTGTTTTCATCAGCCTTGATGTCATCCATACCATCGCGGCGCACGTTACGGATAGCGATACGGGCTTTTTCAGCAAACTGGCCGGTGAGCTTGGCAAGATCTTTACGGCGCTCTTCGGTCAGGTCGGGGATCGGCAAGCGGATGTTCGTTCCGTCAATCATGGGGTTGAGGCCCAGTCCGCCAGAGCGCACCGCTTTTTCCACAGACTGGACATTGCTCTTGTCCCAGACCTGGATAGACAACATGCGTGGTTCTGGCACGGATACGGTCGCGACCTGGTTCAGAGGCATTCTTGATCCATAAACGTCAACCGTGATGGTATCGAGCAAAGCCGTATTCGCCCGTCCGGTACGCAAACCGCTAAGGTCGTGTTTCAGGGCTTCCATACTCGCCCGCATGCGCTTTTCCAGCTCGTTCTTATCATATTTTGCCATGGTTAAATCTCCCAGATATCTATGTTGCTGCGCCTACAATCGTTGCAGTTCCGCCGCCGCCAAGAACGGTCGCCAGATTACCCTGCTCACGGATTGAAAAGACAACAATCGGAATATTATTTTCCCGACAAAGGGCAACGGCACTTGCGTCCATCACCTGCAGGTTGTCGGTTAAAACCTGGTCGAAGCTCAGCGCATCATAGCGCTTTGCATTCGGGTCTTTCTTCGGATCGGCATTATATACGCCATCGACGCTTGTGCCTTTGAAAAGAGCTTCGCATCCCATTTCCGCTGCGCGCAATGCTGCTGCTGTATCGGTGGTGAAAAACGGGTTACCGGTTCCGGCTGCAAATATAACGATTCGTCCCTTTTCAAGATGCCGGACGGCTTTGCGGCGGATATAAGGTTCGCAAACGCTCGCCATCGGAATGGCGGACAACACCCGCGTGTCGCAGCCCATCTGTTCGAGCGCATTCTGGACCGCCAGCGCATTCATCACGGTGGCCAGCATCCCCATATAATCCGCGCTTGTCCGGTCAAATCCCTTGGCCGCTGCCGCCAAGCCCCGGAAAATATTACCGCCGCCGACGACCAGACATAATTCATAACCAGCTTCTTTGGCAGCCTTCACTTCTGCTGCAATGCGATTCACGGTTTCCGGATCAATACCGAACTCCCCCGAACCCATCAGAGCCTCACCGGAAAGCTTTAGCAATATGCGTTTAAACGCTGGTCTTTTCATGCAAATATCCCACTAATTATCACGCGCCTAAGCCATCATGCTGCCAGATATGGCGCAAAAACTGAACCGGACATGATACCAGAAACAACAATGGCGCAGACCATAGATAGTCCGCGCCATTGCGCCAAGTGTTAATGCGCCAAACTGTTATTTGGCGCGCAAATCGGCCTTTTAGTTTCCGAGTGTTGCAGCCACTTCTGCTGCAAAATCTTCTTCTTTCTTCTCAATGCCTTCGCCAAGCTGGAAACGTACATATTCGACCAGCTTGATTTCGGCACCGGCATCTTTACCAGCCTGCTCGACAACCTGAGCGATTGGAGTTTTGTTATCCATCACAAAAATCTGGCTGAGCAGCGCGTTTTCTTTGGCGAATTTTGCCATCGCACCATCGACCATTTTATCGACGATATTGGCAGGCTTACCCGATTCCGCAGCTTTTTCAGCAGCGATAGCGCGTTCACGAGCCAGCATTTCGGGATCCAGACCCTCTGCATTCAAAGCCAGCGGGAATGCCGCTGCGATGTGCATGGCGATCTGCTTGCCAAGTGGCTCCAGAACATCAGCGCCAGCCGTGCTCTCCAGAGCAACCAGCACGCCGATTTTGCCCATTGTCGGGGTCACGGCATTATGGATGTAAGGAACGACAGCGCCGCTGCTGACCGCAACGGTTTTCATCCGGCGGATCGTCTGGTTTTCACCGATGGTAGCAACATTGTTGGTCAGTTTTTCCTGAACCGTGCCGCCACCGGGGAATTCAGCAGCAGCCAGAGCTTCGACATCGTCGCTGCCCAGGTTAAGCGCAACCTGCGCTACATTGCTTACGAAACCCTGGAACTGTTCATTCTTTGCAACAAAGTCCGTTTCGCTGTTCACTTCAACAGCAACGCCCTTGGTACCGGAAACGGCAACGCCAACAAGGCCTTCCGCAGCGGTACGGCTTGATTTTTTCTGAGCGGCAGCAAGGCCCTTGGTCCGCAGCAAGTCAACTGCGGCTTCCACGTCACCATTGGTTTCGCTCAACGCTTTTTTGCAATCCATCATGCCAGCGCCCGTGCGCTCACGCAGTTCTTTCACTGCTGCTGCGGTAATAGCCATGTTCTTTGTTCCTCAAATTTTTCGTGTGCGAGAATCGCATTCTCTATAAAATGAAGGGGCAGCAACGCTGCCACCCCGCCATTTTCCTATGCGTTCAATATATTACTGAACGAAGACGCATCAAGGTCTGGCCTTATTACTCGGCCGGCTTTTCTGCGTCAGCTTCCAATTCTGCAACCGCAGCCGCTTCACCGGCAACCATTGCACTGGCGTTTGCTTCGCTGGTCACAATCGTTTCAACAGCAGGCACAACTTCTGCACCAAGATCCTTGCCGGATGCGACAGCCGCATCCTGACCGCCTTTGGTTGCAGCCGCAGCCACTGATTCGCAATAAAGACGAATGGCGCGAGCCGCGTCGTCATTAGCAGGAACCGGGAATGCGATATTGCTAGGGTCAACGTTGGAATCGAGTATCGCGACGACAGGAATACCAAGGACATTGGCTTCTTTAATCGCAAGCTCTTCCTTGTTGGCGTCGATAACGAACATCACATCAGGAATACCGCCCATATCGCGGATACCACCAAGGGAAAGCTCCAGCTTTTCACGCTCACGCGTCATCTGAAGCGCTTCTTTCTTGGTGAAACCAGCCATGTCGCCGGAAAGCTGTTCTTCCAGAGTTTTCATCCGGCGAATCGAATTGGAAATGGTTTTCCAGTTGGTGAGCATACCGCCGAGCCAACGGTGGTTCACAAAATGCTGGCCACTGGCACGCGCTGCTTCTGCGATAGGCTCTTGCGCCTGACGCTTCGTGCCAACAAACAGAACCTTACCGCCAGAGGACACTGCATTGGCAATGAAATCAAGCGCGCGGGCGAACAAGGGAACGCTCTGCGAAAGGTCAAGAATGTGGACGCCGTTGCGATCACCAAAGATGTATGGTTTCATCTTCGGGTTCCAACGGTGGGTTTGGTGGCCGAAATGCGCTCCGGCTTCAATCAATTGTTGTAGAGTGACGACAGGGGCCGCCATAATATTTCTCCTTATCCGGTTATGCCTCTGGAAAGCTGAGAACGTCAAACGACCTGAAAGGCCGCTATCCGCACCGGTATGAGTGCTTTCCATGTGGAATGGGTGTGCCGTTAGAGCGATACGAACGGTAACGCAAGGGTAAATTGAAAGAATGGCGTGGACAAGTGCCAATGTTCAGACATGGCGCCAGTCCCTTATCGTGGTGCCGTTGCTCCCCGGTAGAGCGTCAAAAGGTAGCCGTAAAATGTCAGAAACCAGGCACCGAGCGCGATCCACGAAAATATGACGGGTAAGGTCACAAGAAAATGGAAATCCAGCGCCTTTGCCATCTGGTGCGTGCCCACAGCATACATTCCGAGCGGAAATACTGCCCCCCAGTAGAGCGGATCATATCGCAGCGGAAAGCGCTTATAGAAATACCGCCATATACCGAGGATAATCAGCATCGGAATCCACCAGGTCCCCGTGGCCCAGTAAAAGACCGTAAACCCTTTCACAAACGGCAAAATGGAATGAATGAATGGAGCATCATCGGAATTGAGCACCAGCAAAGACCCCGCCAGCGTCGATATGGCCATAGCGCCCATATTGATCCAGTAAGGCGGCGAGAGGTCAGCGGAGGACAGCCGAAAGAATGTATAACGGTAAAAAATCAGCGACATCATCCAGATGTATAACATGCCGCCCCATAGCCATGCAGAAAGAGCCAGAAAATTGAAGTCAATCCGGTAGGGTTGCTCGACCCGCGCAGCAATCAGCGAAGACAATACAGCAACCGACTGGGTTGCAACTACCGCCAGTAACCAGGTTCCGTTGATACCTTTATCCAGTGCGGGCTTTTCCGGCTTTATCGTGAAGGCGGTAAAAATCGTGTAAGTCAGCCCGAGCCACAAAAGCACGGCTACCAGCCATAGAATGAATCCAGAACTTTCATCATTAGCCAGAAGCAAGGACTGACTGCCTAAAATACCCGATGCGGCGACCATAGTGAAAAAACCGGGGCCGCGAAGATGATCGGTCATATCTGCAAAGAAATATCTGCG
>JADMKQ010000212.1:0-6268 GCA_015478735.1 Sphingorhabdus sp.
CAGCGCACGCCCTTGGGAATGTAAACAAACGTCCCGTCGCTAAACACCGCGCAGTTGAGCGTGGCGAAATAATTGTCCTTCATCGGCACCACTTTGCCGAGATGCTTGCGGACCAGATCGGGATATTCCTTGATCGCTTCCGAAATCGAGCGGAAAATAACGCCCGCCTGCTCCAGTTCATCGCGGAAGGTCGTGGCGACTGAAACGCTGTCAAAGACCGCATCAACGGCCACTTTTCGCGCACCCTCGACACCGGCCAGAACTTTCTGCTCCTCGATGGGAATGCCAAGTTTCTCGTATACCCGCAGGATTTCGGGATCGACTTCGTCCAGACTGTTGAGCTTTGGCTTTGCCTTTGGCTCGGCATAATAATAGGCGTCCTGATAATCGATCATCGGAATATCAAGCTTTGCCCAGTCAGGCGCTTCCATTTTTTCCCACATGCGAAAGGCTTTCAGGCGCCAATCAAGCATCCATTCCGGCTCACCCTTTTTATCGGAAATGAACCGGACCGTATCTTCATTCAGTCCTTTGGGCGCGAAATCCTGTTCAATGTCGGATGACCAGCCAAATTCATAAGTGCTGGCATTATCGACAGCGGCCTGGGCTTCGGCATTCATCGCCGCTCGCTCATCCCGCTCTTGAATCTCTGTTTTCACTGCTTCACTCATAACGCTTGTTCCATGGTTTGAATTTCTTCTACTGGCGGCATTTGTGCCAAACTTGCCAGACTCACATCCTCTAACGCTTTGCGGATGGTCTGGTTCAGCGCGCCCAGATGCGGCTTGACGGTGCAGCCATCTTCCAGTTTGCAGTCGTGATTGCCCTCGACAAGGCAGCCGGTAATCGCCAGCGGCCCTTCAACCGCTTCGACAATATCGGCAAGACTGATGGATGATGGCGGACGCGCCAAGCGGATTCCACCGCCAATACCGCGGGTTGACTCGAGCAGACCAGCGGCGGACAGGCGGCTGACCAGTTTTTGCGCCGTTGGCAGCGGCACACCAGTTTCCCGAGACAAGGTCGATGCGTTCAACTTGCTCCCTGCCAGACGCGCAGCGCCGCAATGCCGCGAAGCAGCGGACATCAGGACAACAGCATAGTCGGCAAGGCTGGAAAGCCGCATAAAACCTCTCAGAAACTCTCTGATTCTTTAAATAGGACTTAATTAGTCGCATTTAAAGGGGATTGCAACCAAAGCAGTAGCATTTCCGGCCTATTTTCAGTCGATGAGCGGGATAATTCCGCAATGAAGCGCTTTGAGTTCAAGTTTCTGAGGTTAAAGTCGGGATCTCACCCTTCAGAAGTTTGCGCTGATCAATCAGTTTTGCCGTTTCCCCCTCGGCCACACGCAACTTGGTCGGCGTCGTTCCGGCGAAAAATTTAATCTCGCGAATCATGTGCGACTGGTCATAAAACGCATCTTCCAGCGCCAGAAGCTCGGCTTCGTTATGTTCGGCATAGGCGCGCGCTGCCCGCAAGGCGCGATATTTGCGCGCCAGATATTTGGGCGCCATCCCGTAAAGCTTGTTTACAGTCCGCAGCACCTGACGGGAGCTTTGCTGTGATCGTTCCATCAGCGCACTGACCGGCGGAGAAGGCTCGGAGGACAGCCAGGCATCGACCATCTTCGTGAACTGCTCGATCTCCGGCTTCACCTTGGGCAGCGCATCGCGGAAAAACCGGTCTGCCCAGTCGGTCATTTCGCTCACATCTTTGCAGCCGCGTAATATTTCCAGGTTCTTGTTGATTTCGTCGGTGAATATTTTCTGGGCAGGCACGGCCTTATCCGTGAAATCCGCCGCCGATCTGTTGGTCAGAGCCGCCCAGCCCCGTGGCAACAGGCCGACTCCGAACATACGAAACGGTCCTTCAAGATCGAAACTCATCGCGCCGGTGGACGGCCCCACCAGCATCGAGTCTTTGGCAGAATAGGATTTACCGTCAGCGAAACCCAGATTCGCCGTTCCTTCCAAAAGAAACCGTAGCTGTGCGATGGCGGCGCGTTCATTGTCGGCAAAGCGGGGATGCTCAACCTCGAACAGATAGTAAACGGAAACGAGATCCCGAACGTCCTCTGCAGGTGCAAAATATCTTAAACTGACCAAAGCGAACCCCTTAACCCGGCCTCAAGACTAACCGGACATCCCCATCTGATGACTATATAGCCGATATAAGCAGGAAAAAAAACTGGCCTGACTAATTAATTAGCCAGGCCAGAAGTAAAATAGCCCGTCCGCAGAAGCTCTGCGGTCGGTATTTTTAGGGTCGCGAAAGTCTCATGCCCTTAAAACCAATCATAAATATTGGATAAAAAGGACATGTCCGGCGCGATTATTGACTATATCGGCCACGATGCGAGAAATATGTCTGTTTACTTGGTTTCTGCGATCCAGCCGTTCACCCGCTCTTCCAGAATATCGAGCGGAACCGGTCCGCTTTTCAAAACAACATCATGGAAACCGCCCATTGTGAACTTGTCGCCAAGCTGTTCCTGCGCCTTTGCACGCAATTCCATGATTTTCAGCTTGCCGATCATATAAGCCGTCGCCTGGCCCGGATAAACGATATAGCGCTCGATCGCTTTGCGGATATCGCCTTCCGGATTGGGCGTGTTGTCGATCAGATATTGTATCGCTTCTTCACGGCTCCAGCGCTTGTGATGGATGCCGGTATCAACCACCAGCCGGCACGCGCGCCAAAGCTCCATACCAAGGCGCCCGAAATCCGAATAGGGATCAGTGTAAAAGCCCATATCCTTGCCCAACTCCTCGGTATAAAGGCCCCAGCCCTCGGTATAGGCTGTAAAACCGCCAAATTTCCGGAAAGCGGGAAGGTCACCCAACTCGGTCTGGATCGCGCGTTGCAAATGGTGCCCCGGCAGGGCTTCATGATAGGCCAAGGCCTCCAACTCGGTTTTCGACATGCTCTTCAGGTCATAAAGGTTCACATAATATGTGCCGGGCCGGGAACCGTCGGGCGCAGGGCTTTGGTAAAAGGCCTTGCCCGCAGATTTTTCACGAAAGGCTTCCACGGCTTTGATCGTCCATGGTGCTTCGGGCAAAGTGTTGAAATAGCCCGGCAGCGCCTTTTCCATGGTTTTCAGCTTGGCATTGGCATCCGCCAGATATTCTTCGCGAGTGTCATAATAATATTGGTCGCTGGTCCGCAGATGTTTGAAGAAATCCTGCAGGCTGCCTTCAAAGCCGACCTTTTCCATGATCTGACGCATTTCGCCGTGGATGCGTGCGACATTATCCAGGCCGATCTGGTGAATCTCCTCTGCATTGAGGTCGGTTGTCGTGTAATATTTCAGCCGCTCCGCATAATAAGCCGCACCGTCATCGAGCCGCCAGATGCCGTCGCCATCAACGGCTATTTTCTGCTGCCGCTCCATCTCGGCGATCAGCTTTTTATAGGCCGGCGCCATGCTGTCCGTCATCGCCTGAGCGCCCCTTGCAATCAGGTCGGATTTTTCCGCTTCGGAAATGGAAAGCGCGTTCACCTTCTTTTTCAGGTCCGCATAAAGGGGCGAATCCGCGCCATCGTCAAAAGGCGCACCGCTAATCACATTTTTGGCATCGCTTATCACATAAGGGAAAACCCAGTCGGGAACCATGATCCCATCATCCGCCCGTTCCGCTGCCTGCGCGATCAAAACATCAAGAAAAGGCCCGGATGCAGCCAGCCGGCTGACATAGGCTTCGGCATCTGCCTTGGTGACGACGCGGTGGATATTGATCATGAACGCCGGAAGTTGACTCTGCGCTCCGTTCATCTGGTCAAAAATATAGCTGTTTCGGCGGAACGGGAAGGCATTGGCAGAACGCTCGGCTCGCGCCTGGAACAGCCGGTAACTAAGCTGGCCCGTCTCATCAAGCTGGCCCATGTCAAACTTCGCTTCCATTTCAGCAAGCGCAGCCTGATCGCGTTGATGTTCTTTGATCGCAGCAGCATCGCTCGGATCATCCAGCTTACCGTAATCCGCGTCATTTATCCCGCGATAGGCCTTTGTCATGGGCGAATGGGCAAGCTCCATCTGGTCATATTCTTCAAAAAAACCGGCTAGACGGGTATCAATATCACTCTTGGCTGCGGCTGGTGCTGCGGTGTCCGATTGCGCCGTAGCTGGAGCAGTGCTGGCACTGGCGATCTCGCCATTCGTCGTGGAACAAGCCGCAAGAAATGCAGTGGTGGCGAGGAGGATATATTTTGTCATCTAATTTCCCTTTGTCGTTGCCTGAGTGGCTTATTTGTTTTGGCGGCCTTCAATCAACCCGTCGACCAGTAACGGATCGGCAAGCGTGGATGTATCCCCCAGATTGCCATAGTCATTCTCGGCAATCTTGCGCAAAATCCGGCGCATGATCTTGCCAGAGCGGGTTTTGGGTAAAGCCGCGGTGAAATGCAGATGGTCGGGCGTCGCAATCGGTCCGATCTCACTGCGGATATGGGCTGTCAGCTTGGTGATCAGTTCGTCATCCACAACCTCACCGGCGTTCAGCGTGACATAGCAGTAAATGCCCTGCCCTTTGATGTCGTGCGGATAGCCAACCACCGCCGCTTCCGCGACTAGCGGGTGGGAAACGAGCGCGCTTTCCACCTCGGCAGTGCCCATGCGGTGGCCGGATACGTTGATCACATCATCGACCCGCCCGGTAATCCAGTAATAATCATCTTCATCCCGGCGGCAGCCGTCGCCAGTGAAATATTTGCCTTTATAGGTGGAAAAATAGGTCTGGATGAAGCGTTCATGATCGCCATAAACCGTCCGCGCCTGACCCGGCCAGCTGGCGGTGATGCACAAATTACCCTCGGCCGCGCCTTCAAGCACCTTGCCTTCATTGTCCACAAGCTGAGGCTGGATGCCAAAAAACGGTTTGCCTGCACTGCCGGGCTTCATATCGTGGGCACCGGGTAGCGTCGTAATCATCGTCCCGCCGGTTTCTGTCTGCCACCAGGTATCGACAATCGGTGACTTGCCTTCCCCGACGACCTCATAATACCAGCGCCATGCTTCCGGGTTAATCGGTTCGCCCACCGTGCCGAGCAAGCGGATCGAGCTGCGGTCATGTGCTTTGACCGGCGCATCGCCTTCCCGCATCAGGGCCCGGATCGCGGTTGGAGCGGTATAGAAAATATTCACCTTGTGCTTTTCTACCACTTCCCAGAACCGGCCATGGTCGGGATAGTTCGGCACACCTTCAAACATCACTTCGGTCGCGCCGTTGATAAGCGGTCCGTAAACAATATAGCTATGGCCTGTCACCCAGCCGATATCCGCCGAGCACCAGAATATTTCGCCCGGTTTGTAATCGAAAATATAGTGGAAGGTGGAAGTCACCCATAGGCCATAGCCGCCCGTGGTGTGGAGCACGCCCTTTGGCTTGCCGGTAGAACCGGACGTATAAAGCACGAACAGGGGATCTTCGGCATTCATCGGCTCACACGGACATTCGGCGGGCACATCGGCCGCGATTTCATGATACCAGTGATCGCGCCCTTCGGTCATCTCGATATCGCTGCCCGAATGGTTGATCACCAGCACGGCATCGACATCCGCACCCTCTTTTTTCAGCGCGGCATCAACATTGAATTTCAGCGGCACGCTTTTCCCGCTACGCCGCCCGGCATCAGCACAGATCACGAAACGGCTTTTGCAATCCTCTATCCGTCCGGCCAGTGCATCGGGCGAAAAGCCGCCAAAGACTACGCTGTGAATCGCACCGATCCGCGCACAGGCCAGCATCGCCACCGCGCCCTCAACGATCATCGGCATGTAGATCGTGACCCGGTCGCCCTTTTTAACGCCGAGTTTTTTTAGCGCCCCTGCCATCCGGATAACTTCAGCCAGCAAGTCGGCATAAGTCAGCTTCCGGTCCTCGTCCTTTGGATCATCGGGTTCAAAGATCAGGGCCGTCACATCACCGCGACCAGCCTCGACATGACGGTCCAGCGCATTGTAGCAAAGGTTGAGTTCGCCATCTTCAAACCATTTAATATCCACCGGATCAAACGACCAGTTCGAGATGATTGTCGGAGTCTTTATCCAGTCCAGCCTTTTGGCTTCCTCTGCCCAGAAACTGTCCGGATTAGATATGCTCTCATCATAAAGCCGCTGATAATCGGATGCACTGCAATGGGTGTTTCCGGTTGCCTTGCTATCGGGCTTGATCACGTCGTTCATTTTGCTCTCCGTCTGAGTCATATCCATTATTGAAATCTACTAGCAGAGAAAACCCGCGCAAGACTAGCAATGATGTTTATG
>JADMKQ010000212.1:6278-10869 GCA_015478735.1 Sphingorhabdus sp.
GTTTATGGCATGACGCTACGGTCTTTGAGGCTTCCGGCCAAGCTATTGCGCTACTGCGAAATCAACTATAGTTTCCCTAAATAAAAGTCCGGGGGGAATATAATGCGCAAAGCGGTTTACGTTGCGGTCTGCACAATAGCATTGGCCGTTTCAGGGTGCAGTAAAGAAAACAGCTCCGATTCCAGCAATGTGAAAGTGGTCAATACTGATTATCCCGAAGAGGTTTACTGGGGCGACACCCATTTGCATACCGATAACAGCGTCGATGCCTTTGGCTTTGGCAACCGGCTTGATGCTGAAGCGGCGCTGCGCTTTGCCAGCGGAGAGGAAGTCACCGCAACCAAGGGCGCAAAGGCCAAGCTGGACCGTCCGCTCGATTTTCTGGTGATTGCCGATCACAGCGACGCGATCGGCGCAACCAAAGCAATTTACGAAGCGCCGCGCATTGCATTGCTCGGTAACAAGCTTCTGCTGCGCTGGCACGACATGATGCACGAAAGCGAGGATGGAAGCCTGCGCGTCACCGCAGAACTGATCGATGGCGCAGCGACAGGCAGTCTGCCCGAGTCCATGACCGATCCCGAAGCGCAGAAAGAACGCACCAGTGATCTGTGGAAAGCGCATGGCAAGATTGTCGAGCGCTATAACAAGCCCGGCAAGTTCACCGCGTTTATGGGCTTTGAATATACATCCATGCCGCAAGGCGATAATATTCACCGCGTCGTTATGTATCGTGACGGCACCGACAAGACGAACCGGACCCTGCCCTTTGGTGCGCTTACATCGCAAGACCCAGAAAGGCTCTGGGCCTATATGGCCGCTTATGAAAAAGATACGGGCGGGAAGGTGCTGGCCATTCCGCATAATAGCAACGTGTCCAATGGCCGCATGTTTGCGATGAACAAATATGACGGCAGCCCGATTGATGCCGCCTATATCAAAACCCGTGCGCTGCGCGAACCGCTGGTCGAGGTCACTCAGATCAAGGGCGATAGCGAGGCCCATCCGTTCCTTTCCCCCAATGATGAATTTGCAAATTACGGAATAGAAGGCTGGGACGAATGTAACCTGAGCTGCACCCGCGACATGGCAGAAGAAAGCTATGGCGGCAGCTATGCGCGGGAGGCGTTGAAGCGCGGGTTGGAGCTAACTCTTGCCTTTGGTGCCAATCCTTTCAAATTCGGCATGATAGGGTCCACCGACAGCCATACTTCGCTCGCCACGGCGGACGAGGATAATTTCTTTGGCAAGCACACGGGCAATGAAGCCAATGTCAAAGACCGCGCACTGTCCCCGCAAAATCTTGGCTCGCGTGAAGGGCGTTTTGGCTGGCATTACCTGTCGAGCGGCTATGCTGCTGTCTGGGCGACCAGCAACACGCGGGAAGCGATTTTTGACGCCATGATGCGCCGCGAAGTTTACGCAACAACCGGCCCGCGCATGAAGGTGCGCTTCTTTGGCGGCTTTGATTTCAACAAGGACGATCTCGATAACCTCGTTAAAACCGGCTATGCGAAGGGCGTTCCGATGGGCGGCGATCTGACCGCCCGGAACATGGAAACGGGCAGCGCCAAATCACCCAATTTCCTGATCTCTGCGCTGATGGACCCTGAGAGCGCCGCTCTGGACCGTATCCAGGTCATCAAGGGATGGGTTGATGCCGGCGGCAAATCCCACGAGAAAATCTATAATGTCAGCTGGAGCCACCCGGACAATCGCTCGCTCGGCGCTGATGGCAAGCTGACCAAGGTTGGCAATAGTGTCGATCTGACCAAGGGCACATGGAATAATGATATCGGCGCGCCGCAACTGGTCACATGGTGGCAGGACCCGGATTTCGATGCCAAGCAACATGCGTTTTACTATGTCCGGGTGCTCGAAATACCGACACCGACATGGCCGGTTTACGACGCCCTGAAATTCGGCCTGATATTGCCGGATGAGGTCATCAAAATCCAGCAGGAGCGCGCCTATACCTCGCCAATATGGTTCACTCCGGCCAGACCAAAAAGGGCCACGATCAGCTGATGGCTCTGACCTGCCTATTACTGCCCATATTATCGGGCCATATTATCGGGAGCACCGCGTAAATGAATCTGCTGAAGGAACCGCTCATCCATTTTCTTGGCGGATCGCTGCTGGTGTTCGGCTTTTTCTGGGCAACCGGAATGGACCGCGATACTGCCGATTATGAGATCAACATAACCGATACCGATATCGAACGCTTAAAGACCGGATGGGTACAGAATTTCCGCCGCGCGCCCAGTGAAGGCGAACTGGACGGTTTGATCGATCAGGAGATCAAAGAGGAAATCTATTATAGAGAGGCCTTGCGGCTGGGCCTAGATCGCAACGACCCGCTCATCCGCCGCCGCTTATATACCAAGCTGCGGTTTCTTGATGGTCAGGAGGATGCCCTTGCCGATCCGTCGGATGCTGTTCTGCAAAAATGGCTGGATGACCATCCGGGTAAATATGCACAAGCGCCAATCTATGATCTGGAACAGGTTTACCTCGGCCAGAACGCCGCGATGGATGCACAGGCCATTGCCGCAGCGCTGGATGACCTCAATCAGCGGCGATTATTGCCCGAAACTCTTGGGCAACCCATCGCGCTTCCCGCCAGATTCAGCCAGGCCCAAACCTCTGAAATCTCGCGCCAGTTCGGCGACAAGTTTGCTGCCAGTTTAAGCACGATTGATGACGGTGCGTGGCAAGGGCCGATCCCGTCCGGCTTTGGGCAGCATCTTGTGAAAATATCATCACGGCTTTCCGGCAAAGCCCCTGCTCTGGAAGATGTCCGTCAAGAAGTGACAAACGACTGGCGCGCGGCGCAGACGGCTCGGATGGAAAGTGCTTCCTTCGAGAAATACCGCTCGCAATATGACGTCAAAGTGGTTGGCCGCGAATGAGGGGACATTTCCTCGCCCTCCTGTGCTTCATCGGCTTGCTCTTTCCGGAAACTGCCCGCGCCGACGAACTGCGCCCGGCCTATATAGAGCTGAACCAGGTTTCCCAAAGTGAATGGGAACTGCTCTGGAAAGCGTCTGCCAATTCCCTGCTGGGCCATCAGGGTGAAGTCATCATCCCGGATGTCTGCGAACCCGGCGGAAAAGCTGACCGCCGCTTTGTGGACAGCAATATCCTGACCCGCCAGAGCCTTGACTGCTCCGGTCCTCTTGCCGGGCAAAGTCTGGGGCTTAAGGGGTTGGAGCTATCCACAACCGATGCGCTCGTGCGTATTTCCCCGCTTGGCGAAGACACGCAGACATTGCGCCTGACCCCCAATGCTGCCACGGCCACAATCGCGCAGAAAGATGCGATCGCCAATGTCGCGTGGACCTATACCGTGATCGGCGTGGAACATATTGTCTTCGGTTTTGACCATCTGTTGTTCGTGCTCGCGCTTGTCTTGCTGCTGAAAGGCGGCTGGCTGGTCGCAAAGACGGTCACCGCTTTCACGGTCGCGCATTCTATCACCTTGATCGGGTCGACCCTTGGCTATCTGTCCCTGCCTTCGCAGCCGGTGGAAGCGATTATTGCCTTGTCGATTGTTTTTCTGGCGGTGGAAATTGTCAAAGCGCAAAGGAGCGATGATCCGGAAATATTGCGCCTGTCAGAGCGTTTCCCGTGGATTGTCGCGTTCCTGTTCGGCCTGCTTCACGGGTTCGGCTTTGCCGGAGCGCTGGCCGAAATCGGGTTGCCGCAAGATGCGATTCCGATGGCATTGCTGACCTTTAACCTTGGGGTTGAAATCGGGCAGCTTATAATCGTCGCGGTCGCCTTTGCCGTGCTCGCCCTTATCCGCCGCTTTCAGCAATCATGGGTGCAACCGGCAAAAGCCGCGACATCCTATGCCATTGGCATCATCGCGACTTACTGGTTTATCGAGCGGATGGTGGCCTGACCGGCATCTTTTTCAAGCTGCTCCCATCCATCTACCGCCAACCCCGCACAGGCAGGAATGACGATAGATGGTGGAGAGAAAATTAACCCGCTGGCGGTCTGTGCGCGTCCGCTGACCAGTCTTGGCGTGCAGCCCATTGCTCAAGCGTTTCAAACTCAACTTCGGGCAGGCGCTGCTGCATGAAATCGGTGTTGACTTCGAATGGCTTGGTTTCCGCGCTGTTATTATATTCATAAAATGCGGTGATACCGGCAGCGAAGGTTTCGCGGTTCTCGGCCGGAATATCGTCGCCAAATGCGCCTACCAAAAGATCACCAAATTCCTTTGGTGTGCAGGGATCATATTTGATTTCACGGCCAAATACTTTTGACAATGTTTCGGCAACCTGCGGCGGTTTCAAACGCTGCGGACCACCGATATTCAGCCATGATCCTTCGAAATCGGGGCGATCCATGGCCGCAACCATGCATTTGCCCACATCGTCGAGGCTGATCCAGTTTGCTTCCAGTTCGGCTTTATGCGGATAAACATAGCGGCTTTCGTCAACGATGAACGGACGCGCCCAGTTGGTCAAAAGATTGTCCATGAACAGCACAGAACCGAAAACGGTCGCTGGCATACCGGAGCGAAAAATCTCGTTCACGGAAATCGTGTTATTGCCATAGGTGAATGGATCGCCCGGGC
>JADMKQ010000213.1 GCA_015478735.1 Sphingorhabdus sp.
GACCCCGTTCAATTTTGATTGAATCAAAATTGAACGGGGTCTAGGCTTACGATATCGCCGGTGCGAATGGTGCGGGCTCATCCGGCAGCGGTATAAACTCTTCATCGTCCGCATCGGGCAGTTTCATTCGTCCCGCCTTCCAGTCCGATGCTGCCTGCGCGAGCCGGTCCTTCGAGGACGAGACGAAATTCCAGTATATAAAACGTTCTCCAACCGGCTCGCCTCCTAAGACCATTATTGTCGATTGCTCAAGAGCCTGGACGCTGGAAGCGGGCGCGCCGACCACCAGCATCTTTCCGGCCTCGTAACATCTGCCATCCACTTCTACTGCACCCTTCGCAATGTAGAGGGCGCGCTCACTGTAGCCGCCCGGAATTTCCGCTGTGGCCCCCTGCTCTACTTCGAGATGAGCGTAGAATAGCGGCGAATGCGTTGCGGCGCCCGCGGTGAGACCATAGGCGCTGCCAGCTATCAATTGTCCGGCGACACCGGCCTCATCCCATTGAGGCAGGTCGCTACCCGAATGATGCGAGAAGGACGGCGCTATTTCCTCACATCCAGTCGGTAGTGCGACCCAAGCCTGAATACCGTTCAGATGATCGCCGTGTGCCCTTGCATGTTCGAAGCGCTCGCTATGGGTGATGCCGCTACCGGCGGTCATCCAGTTAACCTCATGCGGGCGGATCGACTGCTCGTAACCCAGGCTATCGCGATGAGTCACATCGCCCGCGAACAAATATGTAACAGTGGCAAGGCCGATATGTGGATGAGGGCGAACGTCCACGCTCCGGTCGATACCCGGCGCAAGATCTATCGGTCCCATGTGATCGAAGAAGACGAAAGGACCGACCATCCGCTGTTTCGCGAATGGTAGCACGCGCCCGATCTGCAGGCCTCCGCCGAGATCACGGCGACGCTGTTCGATTACCATTTCTATCATAGAATCTCTCCTGTGTGGGGACTGCCTTCAACGGCGTTCACGCCTTGATGAATGCCAAAAGGTCAGTGTTGATAAGTTTAGGGTGAGTTGCGAACAGTCCGTGCGAAAGCCCCGGATATGTCTTGAGAGTTCCGTTCGACAGCAGTTCGATTGCTTTATGGGCAGATGCGTCGATCGGTACTATCTGATCGTCTTCGCCATGCATCAGCAGCACAGGTAGCGAAACAGCCTCAAGATCCTCGGTGAAATCCGTTTCGGAAAAGGCTTTGATGCAGTCATAATGAGCCTTCGCGCCGCCCATCATACCCTGCCGCCACCAATTTCGGATCAATCCTTCGCTGACCTCAGCACCGTCTCGATTAAAACCGTAGAAAGGCCCGGTCGGAATATCGATGAAGAACTGCGCGCGATTGTGCAGAATCTGTTCGCGAAATCCGTCGAATACCGCCATCGGCAAGCCATCGGGATAGCGATCCGTCGCCAGCATGATTGGCGGTATCGCTCCTATGAGCACGGCTTTCGCGACGCGGCCGGGCTCGCTGCGCGCAACGTAGCGTATCACTTCACCGCCGCCGGTCGAGTGTCCGATGTGAACCGCGTTTTTCAGATCGAGAGCCTGAACAAGCGCCGTAGTATCGGCGGCGTATGTATCCATGTCGTTGCCCGTATCAGTCTGGTCGGAACGCCCATGCCCACGCCTGTCATGCGCGATCACCCGGTAACCTTCCCCAAGGAAGAAAAGCATTTGACTGTCCCAGTCGTCCGCGCTGAGCGGCCAGCCGTGGTGAAACATGATGGGTTGGGCATCACGCGGCCCCCAGTCCTTGAAGAAGATGCTGGTGCCGTCTTGAGTGGTGATTGTCGTCATTGCTTTCTTCCTTCTTATTGAGACAGGTCAAGTGTCGTGGTGTGCAATGCCGCGCCGATAAGCGTTCTATGATTTCATCTTTGCCGATATCAGCCCGTTTCGTTCGGCACTGGAGTATTGAGGAGCTGTTGTTCCCACAAATACGCGATGGCGCTTCCGCCGATGTGGTATTTGAGAGCGTCGTTCAGGTCGAGCGCGGTCTCTGCTCGCGCCCAGTCGCGTTGCCATTCGGAAGCCAGAGCCAACCAGGTCATCATATTGATGCCAGCCGCAATCATACGCTGAATGGCGACTTCGTGAGCCTCTACCGATGTGCCACCAGATGCATCGGTGATGACGGTCACATCCCAACCTTCACCTGCTGCCTGGATCGCGGGCATGGCAACGCATATCTCGGTCCAAAGACCTGCAATAACAAGTTGCTTTCGCCCGGTTTCCTTGACCGCATCTACAACGGTCTGATCCTCCCAGGTATTTATAGAGGTTCTGTCGATCACTTTCTGGTCCGGAAAAACCTCGGTGATATGAGGGAAAATGAGTCCGCCGCGGTCTGCGATGACACTGGTTAGGATAGTTGGCACTCCAAAAACCTTGGCAACCTTGGCGAGAGCTGTAGTATTGTTAACAACTGCCTGCGGATCGTGGCTGTTCAGGTTGGCCAGTTGATAGGGTTGATGGTCGATCAGGACGAGTACAGAATCTTCAGGTCGAAGTAGCGAATCAAGGCCGTTGCGAAAGGTCATGATAATCCTCTAATATAGTTGTAATGAATGGCCCGTCAGAGACTTTAACGACGGAGAAATTCTTCAACGAACATTTGCCAGTCCCCACATTGTTGCGGTAGTGTCATTTTCTGTTTTGCTGTGTTGCGAATCGAGGAACGCGGAATGGATATCGAAGCGTTGCGGACATTTGTGGAAGTGGTCGACGCAGGCGGCATTTCACCCGCCGCGCGGCGCTTGGGTGCACCTAAGTCCGTCATCAGCAGACGTCTCATGCGGCTCGAGGAGGAATTGGGCGTCCGACTGGTTGCGCGAACCACGCGCGGAGCCGAACTAACCGATGTCGGAGCAATATTTCTAAACCACGCGGAAAGTGTGTGTGAGGAGATCGACTTGGCTAGAGAGGCAATTCTTCCTTCCGGGGAACTTAGAGGCCAACTGCGTGTGGCCGTTCCGCTCACTTTCGGCCCGACCCAATTCGCTTCAGTCTTGGCGCGGATGGCGCTGCTCCATCCCCATCTCCACGTCCATGCCTGCTACACTGATCGTTTCGTCGATCTCATCGCTGAGGGCTTCGATTGCGGAATACGGGTTGGAACGCTCGTGGATTCGAACTTGCTCGCAAAGCGCATTGGCCCGATTTTCGGACAGTGTGTGGCCAGTCCCGACTACATCCATGCGAACGGGTCGCCCGAGACCCCGTATGACCTGCTTGCCCATGAGGCTCTGATGCAGGGCACTGAGTCCTGGCAGTTCATGGATGGCGACAAGATCATTACATTACGTCCACACGGCCGTTTCAAGGCCGACAGCGGCGTAGCCCTGGTTGATGCCGCGATCGCTGGGCTCGGCGTCGCTCGGGCTCCAGACGGCCTCATTATCGATCATATTGCATCGGGGAAGCTCGTACCGGTTCTGACACGCTACCCACCTCCGCCTGCTGGTGCCTACGTTGTCCGTCCGCCGAGCCATTTTCTCACACGCAAGATCCGGGTCTTAACCGAGATGTTAATAGAGTGTTTTGACAATCTGCCTCAAGATAAAACGGAGATGCAGTTGAATTAGTTGAGTTATTTGGCTGCTATGCGCCGTGTCGATATCGAGCACACTTTGGAATCAGGAGCGCAGCGATGGACATCGAGGAATTGCGTACATTCGTGGAGGTTGCCGATGCCGGTGGGATCACGTCTGCAGCCAGAAGGCTCGGTGTCTCGAAGTCAATTGTCAGTCGGCGTTTAGCAAGGCTTGAGAAAAACCTCGGCATCCAGCTTCTTGCCAGGAACACCCGAGACGCGGCGCTGACAGAAGCCGGAGCAACCTTTCGCGATCATGCTGCAAAAATCTGCGCCGAGATTGATTTTGCCGTGGAAATAATCCAGCCCGGCGGCGGGCTTCGCGGGCGCCTGCGTGTTGCTGCGCCATTGACTTTCGGTTCTTCGCATTTCGCGCCCGTGATCACGGCTCTGGCACAACAGCACCCGGAATTGCATGTCCACACGCACTACTCGGACCATATGGTCGACCTGGTAGCAGAAGGGTTTGATTGTGGTATCTGGTTCGGTCGTGTAGACCAGTCCAGTCTGCCCAAGAGACGCATTGGACCGATGATCGCGATGTATGTCGCCAGTCCAGCCTATATCGAAAAGCACGGATCTCCAGAGACACCAGAGGAAATGACAACCCATCAGGCGCTTATGGGCAACTGGGCCTGGCCCGTAATGGACGGTGACCAGCTAATCGAAATGAAGCCTAACACTCGGTTCCAGGCAGACGCCGGCATCGCACTTGTGCCTGCAGTTTTGGCCGGCATGGGAATCGCGGGGCTTCCAGTTCCCGCTGTTGAAGAGCACCTTGCTTCCGGTGCTCTTGTACCCGTCATGCTACGCTACCCTGTCCCCGATTTCGCAATCTATGTAAGCACGCCGCCAAGCCAGCACCCCGTCCCTCGCAGGGTCCAAGTTCTGACTGACATGTTGATCGACCGTTTTGGATAGACAAACATCTGTTCGGGTTGAGCTAATTCGCAAAGTCAGCGACACGAGCAATTAATTCCTGTCACTCGTTCCACTCTTCGCGACACAGCATCACGCCTGAGGGGACTAGCCTTCAGCTTGACCGGCTGGCAAATTCCTATGGTCCGGATGTACTGCACAGAGCCGGAGTGAAATAATATTTCAGCCAAGGGAGAGAAAATGATTAACACCTGGCCTCGCCTCGATTACCTGGAATGGCGTGACACTTGTTCCGCTCTGCAACTGTACCTGCAGGTCGCCGGAAAATATCGGCTGGCTCACACGCCATGGGTCAATCATTCCTGGCACGCGACTTTCTATGTCACTCCCCGCGGATTGACATCTTCGCTGATTCCGGACGGAGCGGGTATTGAAATCCTGTTCGACTTCCATGATCATCGGATTGTCGGCACGAGCGGCGACGGGCGTATAGCTTCGTTTGCATTACGACCGATGACGGTTGCGAAATTTTACGGCGATTTTATCAACCTTATCACTGAGCTGGGCGGCACACCGCGCTTCGATAAGCAACCTAATGAAGTCCCTTACCCAGTGCCGTTCGACGAGGATGATTTCGACCGTCCTTACGATCACGATGCTGTCCAGCGGTTTCATCAGGCGCTGATGGCGATCGACCGGGTGTTCAAGACATTCCGGACATCTTTTCTCGGAAAAAGCAGCCCGGTCCATCTGTTCTGGGGCAGCTTCGACATCGCCATCACTCGTTTTTCCGGACGCCGCGCGCCTCTTCACGGCGGAGGAGTTCCAGCACTGCCCGACGATGTGGCGCAAGAAGCTTATGATCGGGAAGTTACGTCGGCCGGCTTTTGGCCAGGCGGAGGCGGCCTGGATTACCCTGCTTTCTATGCCTATGCTTATCCGGCACCGAACGGATTTCGATCTGCCTCGGTCCAGCCCGACGCGGCTTTCTGGCACGAAGAATTGTCGGAGTTCGTTCTGCCCTACGAAGCCGTCCAGATGTCGGAAGATGGCGATGCCGCACTTTTGTCGTTCCTCGAATCGACCTATGAAGCCGCAGCCGATCTTGGACGCTGGGACCGCGACATGCTGGAATGTCGTACCGGGCGACCAGCGATTGTGCGGCCATCCGATGCTTTATCAGTGCAGAAAAAATCGCCACTACCCGATGAACATGTTGAGCGCGAAGACGGCCCCTCCAAAGGGCGCTACCATATACTCGTCGATGGCGTAGAGGCAGAGATGACATACAGCCGCGCCAGCGAAACGCTCCTGATCATCGATCATACTGACGTCCCCGACGCCCTGCGCGGACGCAGAGTTGGCGAAAGAATGGTACGACAAGCCGTTGATGACGCTCGGCGCGAAGGGTTTACTATCATTCCCCTTTGTCCGTTTGCCAAGGCGCAGATCGAACGAAATCCTGAATTGCAGGACGTGCTACACCGAAACACAGGCATTGCGGAAGACGCAACGGCGGGATGACCGGCCAAACCAGCGGCGACCCGCTCGCCAGAAAATAACTAAAGAACGCAGGATCCTTTCCGCCAGCCCACTCTTTCTTTTCCATCATATTCTGCGCAACGAGCAATTCTTTTACAATTAAATGTGATCAAATTCAAAGGAGGCACCAGTGAGAATTGTTGAAATTACTGAGTTTGGTGGACCCGAAGTTCTCAATATCAATACGGTCCCGGATCCTGAGCCAGGCCCTGGTGAGGTGCTAATAAGAGTACGCGCTACGTCGGTGAACCCAGTTGATATTCAACTGAGGCGCGGGGATTATTCTGACGCAGTGAATTTACCGGCGAAGATCGGCGTCGATGTCGCAGGGGTCATCACGAAGGTCGGGCCAGGAGCTTCGCGGTTCGAAGTAGGTGATGAAGTATTCTATGTCCCGAGATTGTTAGAGAATGAGGGTAGCTATGCTGACTTCCACGTCGAACAAGAAGCCATTGTTGCCAAGAAGCCGCAATCGCTCACTTTCGCCCAGGCTGCTGCACTTCCTTTGGCAGCAGGTACGGCCTGGGAATGCCTGATTGAACGCGCGCGTTTGCAGGCAGGTCAGCGCGTCCTGATTCATGGGGGTTCGGGCGGAGTCGGAGTCTATGCCTTGCAAATCGCTTCCGGAGCCGGCGCTTATGTTGCCACGACATGCCGTAGCGAAAACTTCGATATGGTCAAAAACTTAGGCGCAAATATCTGCTTCGATTATCGCGAACCGGATTTGTACACTCGGCTCGCTAGCGACCCAAGGGAACAGTTCGACGTCATACTGGATACCGTGGGCGGTAATACCATCGAAAACAGCCTGAATCTGCTCAAGCCCTTTGGCCAGGTTGTTTCCATTGTCGATCAATCGACACCGCAAAATCTTGTCTCTGGCTGGGCTGTCAACGGGAGTGTCCATTTTGTATTTACGACCCAAAGCGCCGCGAGACTTGAACGACTTAGTGCTTTTGTGGATTCTGGCCTATTAAAACCGGTGATCGAAAAGTCGTATACCCTCGATGAAGTGGTGGAAGCGCATCGGGACATCGAACGTGGCCAGAGATCGGGAAAAATCGTCTTAACGACTGAGTGACCCGCTTTGCGCATAGAGCATTTTGAGATCAGGTAGGGCAAGCAGGGGAGCCTCGTGGTCCGCAGTTTGGCCAAACTAGCCAAAGCGGACTGACCGCAACCGGCCAACTTTCAGATATAAAGACACCTCAACTCCAGCAAAGTCAGGCTTCGCTATGTCAGCAATATAAGAAGAAAAGGTGGTGCCCGAAGGCGGATTCGAACCACCGACACAGCGATTTTCAGTCGCTTGCTCTACCAACTGAGCTATTCGGGCATCGGGCGGGATCGTTGTTCCCACCGAATTAGAAGCGTCGCTATAGGCGGGGCTTATATGGCTTGTCCAGCCTAAAAATTGCCGATTTTACAAGCAGCTTCAAGACTCCCCGTCGCGGCCGGATTCTCCGGTGAAATGATCGGCTATCTGGTCCGGTGAAACCGGCGGTCCCGGCACCTTATATCCCTCACCCAGCCATTGCAGCAAATCTCGGTCCTTGCACCCGGCAGAACAGAAAGGCGCGAACTCTTTTGACTTTGGCTTGCCGCAAACGGGGCACTTTTCGCGACGATTACCAGACATCATTATCCTCCCGGTAAAAGCTGCGGGAAAAGACCAAAGAGCAGGATGGCTCCAACCCCGATCGGTGCGAACCATGCGATCAGAAAACGCCAGAGCACCAACATGCCACCGGTCAGATTGGTTTCGGCAGCGACCACCTGTTTATCGGCGCGCCAGCCGATGAAAATAGCGGTCAGGAAAGCCGCGACCGGCAACATGATCTTGCCCGTAACGCCGTCAATCGTATCAAAGATATTGGAATCAGCAAAAAGCGGCCAGAATGATAACAACCGGACATCCGCCCACATATTAAACGACAACGCGCAGGCAATTCCGATCAGGAAAATCAGCCCGCCAATTAGCCAACTGGCAAAGGAACGGCTCCATCCAAGCTGCGTCTTGGCCCATGCAACCACTGCTTCCAAAAGCGAAATGGAACTGGTCAGCGCGGCAAAGAAGATCAGGATAAAAAATAACAGCCCGACCAGCGAACCGCCCGGCATAGTATGGAATGCGATTGGCAGCGACTGGAACACCAACGTAGGGCCAGCGGCCACATCCAGATTAACCGCAAAGACAATCGGAAAAATCATCAGACCTGCGATGATCGCGACGGTGGTATCGGCAAAACCGATCATCACCGTGGTGGGCGGAAGATTGGTGTCTTTGGACACATAAGAGCCGTAAGTGATCAGCGCCGCCGAACCCAGGCTCATGGAGAATAATGCCTGCCCGAGCGCCGCGTTCATGATGGCTGGGGTCAGTTTGCTGAAATCCGGAGTGAAAAGAAAGGTCAGCGCCTGACTGAATTCGCCGGTAAAAGCACTGTAAACCGTAATCAGGACGAGCAGCACAAAGAAAGTCGGCATCATATATGTCGCCGCTTTTTCAATACCGTCTGTTACGCCGCGTGCGACAATCCAGATGGTGATGAGCATGAACACCGTATGCATACCCAAAAGGAGCGGGACATCAGCGAACAGGGCCGTCATCCGGGCCATGATGTCTTGGGGATTTTCGCTTGCCAAAGCACCGGCAAGAGGATTTCCGGAGAAAAGCGCTCCCAGAAAGTCCGAGCCCATCACGCCGATATAATAGATAACCCAGCCTGCGACGACGCTGTAGAAAGTGAGGATCAGGAAGGCGGAAAGTATCGATATACCGCCAAACACGCCCCAGGCGCGGCTGCGGCCGGAATCCTCCGCAAGTTTTGCTGCGCTGCCATAAGCATCGCTGCGTCCGTGGCGGCCGATTAGCACCTCGGACAGAACTAGCGGCAATCCGATCAAGGCGACACAGCCGATATAGAAGAGGACGAAAGCGCCTCCCCCATTTTCCCCGGCAAGCGTCGGGAAACGCCAGATATTACCAAGGCCAACCGCTGCCCCTACAGCAGCCAGAACAAATGCTGTGCGCGATGACCAGCCTTCTCTTTTCTGGCCCTCCCCTGTCTGGCTACCTGTCGATGCTGCTGCTGGTCCTGCCATATCCCGTATTTCCCCGATTATAATATATTTTGCTTTTGCGTATTGCTTACTTTTTGGTTGCCTTGGTTACTAACCCTTCACCAGCATCGGGCCAAGCGGTTTTCCGGAAAAAATGTGGACGTGAAGATGCGGCACTTCCTGATGCGAATCACGGCCGACATTGGCGAGCAGACGGTAACCCGGTTCCACCATGCCAGCTTCCCGCGCCACATGACCTACGCCGCGGATAAACCCGGCGATTTCAGCGTCATCGGCCTTTGCGGAGAAATCGTCCCAGCTTACATATTTTCCCTTGGGAATAACCAATATGTGATGCGGTGCCTGCGGGTTGATGTCGTGGAAAGCAAGGACATGCTCATCCTCGTAAACCGTTTTATTGGGAATTTCCCCGCGCAGGATTTTCGCAAAAATATTGTCGTCATCATATGGCAGCGTTGCGTCAATCGCCATGGTTCAGTCCTTTCTCGAAGCTTTTTCGGTGATGCCTGACAACCCTTCACGGCGGGCGAGTTCGGCCAGCACATCATCAATCGACAGGTCCATATCGACTAGCAAGACCATCAGGTGAAACATTATGTCTGCCGCCTCCCCGGTCATTCCTGCCTTGTCGTCCTGGACCGCGGCGATCACCGCTTCCACCGCTTCCTCGCCGAGTTTTTCGGCCATCTTGGCGCGGCCTTTTTTACGCAGGCTTGCGACATAGCTTTGGGCCGGATCGGCGCTGCGCCGCTCGCGGATGGTCTTTTCCAGATTTTGCAGGATATCAGTCATAGCCGCCCGTTTGCGCGAGCAACGGGACAATCGTCAAGCCTTACTAGCCCGATGACGCGATTATCCCGCAGTATATAAAAAGAAAGGGCCGCCTTATCCCCCGATAGACGACCCTTTCATGGTGCAGCAGGATCAATGGGATCCGCGCACCAATGCCGATAAACCGTGACGAAAAAAGCTGCATCCGCCTGAAGACCGTTTGCCAGCCTGAGCAGGAGCGAAAGCAATATCGAGAGCAGCAGTGCAGGTTTTGGAAGCCGCAATTGCGAATTTCGAAAACTTCATATCTTATCTCTCGGTGATCAAGTCAAAACAGTTAACGCTATGATCAAAGATGGTAAGCAAACTTCTTGCCAAGATTCCGAGTAGCCCCTTTATTCAACACTCTTACTGGTTAACGGATTTTTCCTTCTGACAAAAGTGTAAGTTAGTCCGACGCAAAGGAACAGGGTAGTTTGTCCCAATATGGGGCTATTTAAAAGCCATTGGTTAATAAGCCTTTTATGCTGCCTAACCGTTGTCGCGCGCGGGCAATCCGGCAGCGCGCAGAGCGGCGTGGGCTTCGGCGATGCTATACTGGCCAAAGTGGAAGATGGATGCTGCAAGCACCGCATTCGCCCCGCCCTTTACAACGCCGTCCACCAGATGATCGAGATTACCGACACCGCCGCTGGCCACCACCGGAATTGGTACGGCATCAGCAATCATGCGTGTGAGCGCAAGATCATAGCCATCACGAGTGCCATCGCGGTCCATAGAGGTGACGAGCAATTCCCCTGCCCCCAGCTCCGCCATCCGCAACGCATGGTCGAGCGCATCAATCCCTGTGGGTGTCCGCCCGCCATGGGTGAATATTTCCCAGCGAGGTGCCTCATCCGGGCCGCTGACCCGCCGCGCGTCGATTGAGGCAACCATGCACTGGCTGCCGAAACGGCTCGCAATGTCGCTGACCACTTC
>JADMKQ010000214.1 GCA_015478735.1 Sphingorhabdus sp.
CCGAACTGCACCAGTTAAAGTGGATGACGGTAGAAGAAATTGCCGAGATGATAGCTGATGAACATCCGCAGATGATGGCAGTGGTCTTGTCATTCCTTGACCCGGAAGTTGCGGGCGCTGTCTTACAAAGACTGGATACAGCCTTACAGGATGATGTTGTTTTTCGCGTTGCAACCATGGGGGTCATCAGCGTCGATGCTGTAGCAGACATCAAGGCCCTATTGTCGCGTCAAGTTCAGAAACCCGGTGTGGCAATGGCTTCAAGGGCGGGCAGCGCCAGCGATGCCGCTGCGATCATGAACAATGTCGGGAAATCCGCGGAACAGCGGATCATCAAAGCGCTGATTAGACGCGACAAGGAAATGGCGCGGGCGATTGAAGAAGAGATGCTCGTTTTTGCCGATCTGATTGGTCTTGAGGAAAAAAGTCTGGGTACGCTGCTTCGCTCTATTGAAAATCCGGTGCTGCTGCTTGCTATCAAGGGGGCAGAACCTGAACTCGCGCAAAAGATGTTCAAATGTATGTCTAAGCGCGCCGCCCAATCTATTCAGGATGAGCTTGCGGAAATGGCACCAGTTTCGAAAGACGATGTCGTTCTGGCCCAGAAACAGATTGTCGCAATGGCCCGGCTATTAGCTGAAGAAGGAACAATCATTTTGGGAGGGCAGAGCGATGACTTTGTATAATCCTGTTCCGGCCGATGGCTTCACACCTCTACAAAATCGGGAAGATCGGTTTGTGGCAGGCGTTTGGCAAGTAGAGGAAACCAGTTTCCGTCCAGCATTTGGTATGGCAGCGCTTCAGGAAAAATCTCATTCCGAATGTCATGATGATAATGGAGCGAAAGGAGAAGATAAGCTAGCTGCCGATCTCTTGGCCCAGAAAACTGCCGATGCTTATGCACAGGGCTATCTTAATGGCCAGCAAGCAATCGCCGCCAGGTTTGATGAGGAACAAGAGCGGCACGATGCTTTAGCCCAAGCTATCGATCAGCTGAAGCCAGCTGATGAGGTGAAACTTGCCAAATTACTTCAGAAAACTGTTCTGTCATTGTTTCGGCAGGCGGTGGGCTACGCGGAAATTGATGGATCGTGGTTGCAGAAACGATGCGAAGCGGCGCTGGAAAGCATCGTCGAGGAGATGGGTGAGGCCAGTTTGTTTGTCGCCCCGGCTGATGCCATTTTGTTGCGTGAGTATGATTGCAATGTTCCGGTCGTGGAAGACCCCGAATTGCTGCCGGGATCGGTAAGGTTGGATTATCCATCCGGGCAAATCACGTCCGGTTCGTTGTCCATTGCGCAAGAGTTTGAGCGCCGGATTAGAGCGAATGGAGTGTCTGGTGGTGTGTTGTGTTGAATCTGGATTATGACCGGCTTTCCCGGGTGTTGATTGACACGGGCGCGATTACTGCTGCGCCGGTTAAATGGGGGAAGGTTAAGACCTGCACTGCTGGTTTGCTTCATGTCAGCGGCTTTGATTATCCCATTGGTTCGGGTGCGATGATCTTGTCTGAAGATGGCCGGGAGATTGGTGCGGAGGTGGTTGGCTTTGATGGTAAGATGACCACCCTTGCGCCTTTCGATGAACATGCGGCGATCCGTGTTGATGCTTTGGTAAAGCCGGTAAAGAATGCGGCGCAGATTGATGTTGGTCCGATGCTGGTTGGCCGGATCATTGATCCGCTTGGTCGGCCATTGGATAACATGGAGACGATATTGCCAGAAGGGCAATGGCCGCTGATGGGCCGGAAATCCAACATACTTAATCGCGGCCGGATCACCCAGCCGCTGGATGTGGGGGTCCGGTCAATCAACGCGCTTCTGCCGCTTGGGCGGGGTCAGCGCGTGGTTCTTGTCGCCGGGTCCGGTGTTGGAAAAACCATGCTTCTGCGGCAAGTTTGCTTCGCCGCAGAGGCTGATGTGGTCGTGGTCGGCTTGATCGGTGAGCGCGCCCGTGAAGTGAGCGATTTCATTGCAGCAAGCCGGAGTAGCGCGATTGCCGACAAAACGGTCACGATTGCCGTGCCAGCCGATCACAGCCCGATTTTGCGGATAAAAGCCGCCCAGCGCGCCGCCGCGATTGCCGAATATTTTCGCGATCAGGGAAAAAGCGTATTGCTGATGATCGATAGCCTAACCCGCGTAGCCCATGCACAGCGTGAAATTGGTCTGGCTGCGGGTGAACCGCCAACCATGAAAGGCTATCCGCCCAGCGCCATCGCACTAATCCCGCAGTTGCTGGAACGCGCAGGCGGCGATCAGGAAACGGGTGGCGCCATCACTGCAATTTACACCGTTCTGGCCGACGGTGATGATCTCGACGATCCGATAGTCGATGCAGCACGCGCCATTGCGGACGGGCATATCGTGCTCTCGCGCGAATTGGCAGAGCAGGGCGTCTTCCCGGCCATTGATATCGGGAAATCAATCAGCCGCGTTGCACAGGATATTATCGGTAAGGAACACGCCATTGCTCTGCAAAACTTCCGCGCCTCATGGAGCCGCTATGCAGAAAACCGCGATCTCATCACGATGGGTGCATATCGGTCGGGAAGCGATGAACTGCTCGACCAGGCAATAGCAAGGAGGCCGGACCAGTTGGCATTTTTGAAACAATCTCTTGATGAGAAGGTCAGCCTTTCGCGCTCCGTTCAAAATCTTGTTCAGGAGTTTGGCGAATGACCCAGCATGTCCGGTCCAAGAGACGCATATTGACCATCTGCCAATTGCAAGGAAAGCTGGCGGAGAGGGATTATCTTGGCGCGCAAAAGCATATCGTAAATCTGGAAAGGGCGCGCGACCAGCTTTGTGATTTCGCTGACCAAATGCTGGATACGGACGGAGAAACGCACTCCGCTATGCTGGCTGCCAAGATGGAGTTCGGCCACCGGCTGATCGTTCTTGGACGCCTTCAAAAGTCACGGATCGCGAAAGACCAGAAGGCTGCGGAAACCTTGCTTTCGAAGGCCCATCTCTCGAAGCGAAAAACGGGGCGCGCGGCAGACGATTTACGGCAAGCGACCAATTCTTGCGAGATCCGTCAACAGCAGATCCAGCCGCATCGAACACAAACGCCCCACAGGAAGGAACAATAATGAACGGTCTTCTCGGCTTGGCGATGAATATCGAAACACGCCCCATCACTCCTTCCTCGCAAAACATATCCGGAATGTTTCAGGGAGAGCCATATTTGCTCAATTTCTCCGAGGTCTTCGCGGCAGTTGATGATGGCGATAGCGCAGGCAATGCCGACGGAAATATTGAGCACGATTTGCTGCTTTCCGAAAATGCCGAAAGACAGATAGCAATGCCAGAGCCGGTGAAGCCTGATTTGGAAATACCGGTCCTTTCAGCCACACAGACTGAAACATCGGAAATCGTTAAAGAATCGCAGATTGCCTTGAATGTTCCTGAATTGGCAAAAGTAACTGATGAACAGCCAGTGGTTGATAACGAAGCGCGGCAGAATGATGCGCCGGTAACCAAGCGGGTGACGGGTAACGATCACTCCCGCCCATTGCAGGCTGATAACCTGAGCAATGATGTGAAAGCTGCCCCGGTTGTATCTGATGAACCCGAGCTATCGGTATCGCCTATCAATGGCACTCCGGTTCAGCAAAGACGCGTGCCTGCTATGGACAAAACCACAACGAAGGACATTCAAACAGCACTGGTAGCCGGTGTGGAGAAGCCTGCCGGACCGCAGCAACAATCAGAAACCGTCCCATTACAGGACAGAAATTTGGCGCAGACTTTCACCGCTCCATCCGCCCCGACACAACACGCGGTGTCGCCTGCTCCCATATTCTCCTCGTCCATAGTAGCGGCTCCGCCCGTTGCAGCACCCATGCCCGCACCCATTCCTGCATTTCCGGTTCTGGATATAGAGGCGGGTAATCAATGGATTGCGCGATTAAGCCAGGATATTAGCCAGCTAAGCACAGAGAAGCAGGAATTGAATTTCCAATTAAAGCCCGAGAATCTTGGAAAGTTATCCGTCCGGATTATAGCGGGCGCGGCTGGTGATGTCGTCCGATTGGAAACCGAAAGTGAGAATGTCAAAGCGTTGCTCATCGGATCGCAGGGTCGGTTAGAGCAGGACATTCGCCTGTCGGGGTTAAAGCTCGCCCGTGTTGATGTAACGGTACAGGACCATTCCGGGTCGCAGCCTGGGCAGCATGGTTCCGGTTCGCGTGAAAACGGACCGGACACAGGGCGAAATAGCGATGCCCAACCCCAGGAATATAGAGATCATCAAAACCCCTTAACTCAGCAGGGATCAGACGTGCTCGCACCCCTTGGCACCGCCGCTGCGTCACCGCATCACGGCGAGCGATACGCCTGAACCATTCAGAGAAAATCGGAGAATAAAAATGGCTGACTTCAGGGAAACTGAAATCAAAAGCCCCCCAAAGGGCGGGCGGGTAAAAAGACTTGGCATGGCCGCAATCATGCTGGTCATGCTTGGCGGCGGCGGTTTGGTCATCGGCTATTTCGCAGCAAATGGCTTTCATGCCGATGCGCGTTCAAGTCAGCAGTTGAGCAAACCGAAACTTGCCGCGAAGCATGAGCCGTCGATCACCGCAGCTTTGGCCAATTTGAATAGCAACAAGCAGAAATCCCGGTTCAAGGAAAGCGAATATGAAGCGACCTATTATGCCATTGAAGAGCCGTTTACGTCTAACCTGAAAGACAGCAGCAGCTTCGCGCAACTCTCGCTCTCTGTGGCCACATATTATGACCGGCAAGTGCTAGACAATATTGCCTCGCATGAAACCGCGATCCGCTCCGCCATATTATTGACGCTCGCGGAGCAAGAGCTTGAGCCTCTTGGCACGCAGCAGGGCAAACGGGCGCTTCAGAAATCGCTGACCGATGCAATTAACGGTGTGCTGAAAGAAAAAACCGGCTTTGGCGGCGTCAATAATGTCTATTTCACCAGCTTTGTGGTCCAATGATGAAAAAGCCGGTTCCATATAATTTCGCCAGTAAATCTGCGCCTCGCCAGAATGACCTGTCGCTATTGCGCCGGATATCGGATCGTTATGCAGCGACCATGGGAAGCGCGATTGAGCATATTGCCGGCCACCGTGTCGATGTAACTGCCCAGGACATTATAACTTCGGATTTTTCGCAATGGTCAGCGGCGCTGCCACCATTGTCCAGCCTGTCCGTCTTTCGCCTGTTGCCGCTGCGCGGTTTGATCATACTTCATCTGGAAGAGGCTATGATCAACAGCCTGATCAACGTCTATTTTGGCGGTGCTCCCGCGCTTTGTGTGAAGCGGACGAAAGAGGTTTTCCGGCAGACTGAGATACAGTTGATTGACCGTCTTGCGATTTCGCTCATGGAACGTCTTTCCGGCGTTATGTCTGAATATGGGCCAGCAAAACCCATCTTTCAGCGTCACGAAACCAGCGCATCATATCTTGCCGACTATAAGGGTGAGGACCAGCTTTTGTGCCAGCCGTTCCGGATTACCATGGGCGCGGATATTTCATGGCGGGCGGAACTGGTTTATTCTCCCGAGGCGTCTGAAAGCGCGATGGAGTTTGTCCAGAGCAAGACCAGAGAAACCGCTACAGAAGCCGACCCCGAATGGGAGCGGCAATGGTCCCACAACCTGAAGCAGATTTACCTGCCGCTACGCACGATTGTGGCGCAGCCGACAATGCGCTTGCCAGAGCTGTTTAACCTGAAACCGGGCGATGTCATTCCGATCACACCGCGATCAAAGCCGCCTTTGTTTGTCGGCAATCGCAAATTTGCGACCGGGACTTTGGGCGAGAAAAACGGCTGTGCGGCTTTCAGAATAGAACATATCGAACAGGGAGATAGAAGATGAGCGAGGCGAAACAACCCGCAGCGGCGAAAGTCGATAAAAGTGCCACAGAAGACAAAGCGGCGGATGCGGGGAATGACAATTTCCGTCTGCTTGCAGATATTCCGGTCCGTCTGTCGGTTGAAGTGGGTTCAGTGTCCAAGCGGCTGGCCGACATAATGGCGTTCCGGGAAAGCGAGGTGATCGAACTGGACCGGCAGTCGGATGACCTGCTCGACATAAAGGTCAACGGCACGCTGGTCGCGAAGGGAGAGGTTGTCACGATTGATGGCCGCTTTGGTGTCAGGATCGCCGAACTAGCCGACGTGGGTGCCAGCTTTCCGGCGATAGAGAGGCGCTGATCGTGACGGTTTATATCATCAAGCTGTTAATTTTATTGCCGGTCATGTGCGGACTGATTTTCGCGGCCTTATGGCTGTATCGCAAATATCAGCCTGCCCTTGGCCATGCACAAAAACAATGCAGCATGAAGATAGTCGAAACGATGACACTAGGCAGTTTTGCCAAGCTGGTCATTGTTGAGTTTGATGAACGAAAGATCCTGTTATCCGTCACCAGAGGCCGGGTGGAGCGGATTGCTACGGATGGTGAGCCACGATGATCCGTTTTCTGGCCTTTGTCGCAGTGATGGTCTTGCTGTTCGCAGGGCTGGTCGAGCCTGCGTTCGCACAGGATGGCGGCTCTGGCGCTTTGGAAAAAGCGCTGGATGATATTTCGGGCGACGGTCGGCCTCTGTCTCTCTCGCTGCAAATATTGCTGCTGATGAGCTTGCTGACCGTTTTGCCTTCCATCATATTGATGATGAGCAGTTTTACCCGGATCATCATTGTCCTGTCTATCCTGCGTCAGGCGCTGGGATTACAGCAGACACCACCCAATCAGGTGCTGGTGGGGCTTGCGCTATTGCTGTCCTTATTCGTCATGCGGCCGGTGATCGACACGATCAACGTCGATGCCTATTCTCCTTTCGGGGAAGGGGAGATACCGGTTGAAGAAGCGATCAGCCGGTCCGGTGATGCCCTGCACGGGTTCATGATAAAGCAAACGCGGCAATCGGATCTGAAGCTTTTCATGGAACTGGGCGATGAGCCGCCAGTGGCGCGGCCTGAGGATGTTCCGTTTTCTGTTCTGTTACCCGCTTTTGTGACGAGCGAATTGAAAACCGCATTCCAGATCGGCTTCCTTATATTCCTGCCGTTCCTGATCATCGATCTGGTGGTCGCCTCAACCCTGATGGCGCTGGGCATGATGATGCTCTCACCGACAATTATTTCGATGCCGTTCAAGCTGTTGCTTTTCGTTCTGGTCGATGGATGGGCGCTGACGATGGGCACGTTGGCCGGTTCTTTTGCGGCTTAGCCGGGGAGGGGGAATATGACCGACAGTAGCGACTTTTTCATCGCCATGGCGCAGCAGACGCTCTGGATAACCGCGCTGGCTGCCGCTCCGATACTGGTGCCTGCGCTGCTCGGGGGCTTGTTACTCGGCATGATTCAGGCGGCGACTTCGATCAACGAAGCGACGCTGAGCTTTGTTCCCAAATTGCTGATTGTCGCGATCATGCTGGGGCTTTTTGGCGGATCGATCATGTATCTGATCGTTGATTTCACGCACGATGTTTATGACCGAATACCGGCGCTGCTGGTCTGATAGCTGATATGATTGCACCCGGATTTGCTGGATTGGAGGAGCAGCTCTGGCTGTGGCTTTTTGCCATGATACGGCCAGGTGCTGCGTTTTTTGCGGCTCCTGTTACGGGCGCGAAAATGGTTCCTGTGCAGTTGCGGCTTATCATCTCGCTGGCGATCGGAATTGCGGCGATCGGCGGTTCGGGCATCACATTACCGCCGGACGGGCTGCTCAGCGTTTCCGGGTTTGCCCTGATAGCGGGAGAGGTGGTTATCGGCCTTGCCATCGGCTTCACAATCCAGATCGGCTATGCCGCCGCGTTTATTGCGGGAGAAACGATAAGCAACGCCATGGGTCTTGGTTTTGCTTCGATGTCGGACCCGCAAACGGGGCAATCGACGCCGGTTATCGGCCAGTTTTTGTCGATCATAGCGACGCTTATGTTCCTGGCTATGGACGGTCACCTGATCCTCGCCTCTATCATTGTGCGAAGCTACGAAAGCTTACCGCCAGGCAGCGGCTTGTCAGGTGATGCAGCGCTCCGGCTGGCCCATTTTGGCGGGTCACTATTTGCCGCAGGACTGGCCATTGCCTTTCCCGTCGGCTCTGCGCTGCTGCTTGTGCAGATCATCATGGGCCTGCTCGCGCGTTCTGCTCCGTCGATGAACCTGTTTGCGGTGGGCTTGCCAGCGACACTGACGCTAGGGTTGGTGATGCTCGCCATGGCCGCTCCGTTGATGATTGACGGTATCAGCAGGGCTTTGATCCAGTCGCTTGAATATAGCGACACTGTGGCAAGCGGCGGATAGGGGCATCTCATGGCAGAAGGGCCACCCGGCGGCGGTGAAAAAACCGAATCGCCAACACCGAAGCGACTACAGGATAGCGCGAAAAAGGGCGATGTTCTGCAATCCAAGGAATTGGGCGGGGCAATGGTTGTGATCGCGGGCGCCATAGGATTCGCGATGCTGGGCGATATGGTGATGGACGCACTGGCGCAAATGGTCACCAGCGGCCTGACGATAGAGCGCAGCGATATTGAGCATTTCAATCCCGGCGAGCGGACCTACCGCCATCTTGGCAAGATAGTCCTGCCGTTTCTGGGCCTGTTCGGGCTGACCATGTTGGCAGCGATTGCCACGCCGATCTTGCTCGGTTCGCTTGGATTTCGATGGTCGGCGATGAAACCGAAAGGAGACAAGCTGAACCCGGCAAACGGCCTGAAACGCATGTTTGGGACACGCGGACTGATTGAACTGGCCAAATCCCTTGCAAAGGTGCTCCTGCTTGGCTGCATCGGGCTGTGGCTAGTGTATGAAAACCTGCCCTACATGTTCGCGCTGGGCGCTCAGGATGTACGATCTGCTGTCGGGCAATTTGCTGATATTTTCGTCATTATCATCATGGTCATGGCCTCCGGTTTCTTTATCATTGCGGGCATAGATGTGCCTGCCCAGATGTTCCAACGTAACAAGCGCCTGCGTATGACCAAGCAAGAGGTCAAAGACGAACACAAGGATATTGAAGGGTCGCCGGAGTTGAAATCGGCGGTGCGGAAAAGACAGCAGGAAACCCTGTCGCGTTCTGCCCGAAAAGCGATGGAAGAAGCTACAGTTGTGCTCAACAATCCCACGCATTTTTCTGTTGCGCTGCGTTATCGTCCGGGAGTGGATGCGGTTCCCGTCGTTCTGGCGCGCGGCAAAGGGGAAATCGCGGACGCTATCCGGCAACTGGCTGAAGAACGATCCGTGCCGATGTTGCAATATCCCATGCTGACCCGCGCGATTTACTTCACAACGCCGGTGGGCAGGGCGATTGATGAACGGCTTTATGTAGCGGTTGCCACAGTGTTGGCGTTTTTGTTCCGCCTAGACGCGCAAATAGCCGATGAGCTCGACCGCCCGCATGTTGATCTGCCCAAAGACCTGCAATTTGATAGTGATGGCAATTTCAAAAATTGATCTAAAGGCGTCACCACCGATGCCGTTTTGAGTTTCATGTTTGATTCAATATCCAATCTCATCGGTTCCGGCACAGGCGTGAACAGCGGTCAGCTTGTGGCTGATCTGCTTGCCGCATCCCGCGAACCCAAGCTCGCCATTTTACAGAACCGCCAGCAAACCAATGGCCTGAAGATTTCGGCATTGGCATCTGCCTCGGCATCGCTGGATACATTTACCAACGCATTGACCGGCTTGCTCAATGGCCGAGCCTTTGCAGGCGATCTGGTTTCCAGCCAGCCCGCTCTTGCTAGTGTTGGTTTTGTAGATGGTGCACGGCCACAGGGGCTTCCTGCCACGCTTGAAATATTGCAGATCGCGTCAGCGCGCCGGATGGCGTCTGCACCCGTCACGGATAGTAATTTCGCACTTGGTGCCGGAACCATGACGATCAGCAATGCGAGCGGAAGCTTTGATATCATACTGACGCCGGGTGCGGACAGCCTTGCCGATCTTGTCGATGCGATCAATCAGGCGGGGGCAGGTGTCTCAGCCGCCATTATGAATGATAATGATGGCGCGCGTCTCATCCTCGAAGGGCAGGACGGAGCGGATCAGGCTTTCACGGTTTCTGGTGACTTTACAGACTATAATTATCCGTCAGCCGGTGCTGGTATGACATTGATCAGTGAGGCGGCGGATGCCCTGATTAAAATTGATGGTGTGGATTTGCGTTACAGCGGCAATAATATCGAAAATGCTATTCAGGGCATATCGATCAACCTGAAAGCAGCATCCCCCGGCACTTTGATCAATATTAGCGGCGATCAACCGACGACAACCATTGCTAATCTCGTCACCGAATTTGTCGATGCCTATAACCAGCTTCGCACCGCCTTGAACAATGCCACTACCGTCGCCGACGACGGCAGCGGAGGGTTGCTTGCCGCAGATGCAGGCGTGCGGGATATGATCCGCTCGCTAGGACAGATTGGTGCGACGCGCTTGGTCGATAGCGGCCCTTACCGTGCTTTGTCGGACATTGGCGTGAAGACGGGGCGTGATGGAACGCTTTCCATTGACCGTGAGCGACTGGATGCTGTGCTGGAGAATGATCCTGATGCTGTGTCAAACATGCTCGACCCGTTAGTAGCCGATGACAATAATCCGGGCATCGCCGGTGTGTTGCAGTCCATCAGAGACAGGTTGCAGGGCGATAATGGTCCATTAAAATCTTCTCAGGCTCGTTTGGAACAGATCAAAACAGACATAGCGAAAGCATGGGAAAAGCTGGATGCGGATAGTGAGCGCTATGAGGCACAGTTGAAGCGAAGCTTTGCGACCATGGACCGCCAGTTGGTTCTGTTAAAAGCAACCCAGACC
>JADMKQ010000215.1 GCA_015478735.1 Sphingorhabdus sp.
AAACAATAGATTAGGCCCCAATTTTGATTCAATCAAAATTGAACAGGGTCTAGTCTTCTGGCGATCCCTGCCTTCGCAGGAATGACGGGTGATGGTGAGCGTGCGGGAGCTAAGAACGTTCGTTAAGGATAAAGTCCCGACTTAGCAGACAAAGCTCTCTTGCCGCGCGGCGTTCACGGCACTATGGTTTGATGAGGAACGGGGTCGCCCATGAAACTGGGAAGCTGAAAATGGCAGATGTTTTTATAAGTTATTCGCGTAACGACAGGGATCGGTGCACGGCTATCCGTGATATACTGGAGGGGCTGAAAGTAAGCGTCTGGTTTGACGCTGGCATTGGCGCAGGTTCATCTTTTGACCGGGAAATTGAACGGGAAATTGATGCTGCCAAGGCTTTGCTGGTCCTGTGGTCGGAACAATCCGTGGAATCGGACTGGGTGCGTAACGAAGCGCGCACGGGCAAGGAACGCAGCGGGCTGATCGCGGTCCAGCTACGCCCCTGCACCCTGCCGCTGGAGTTCCGGTCGGTTCAGGCAGAAGTGTTGCCGGAAGGCGCGGAAGGCACGGACAATTCGACATGGCTCGGCATATTGGAGCGGATCGGCGATTTGCTCGACCGCAAGGGGCTGGTTGAATATACCCGCCTGAAAGCCAAGGGCAGCGTTGCCGACTGGAAAAAGTGGCTTGCCCGCTATCCGACAGATCCGCTTGTTCCCGATGTTATCGACAATATCATTGAAAACGCCACGCCCGATATGGGGCAGCAACTGGCCGGTGAACGCGCCAAGCGCACCGCGCTGGAGGCTGAACTGGCCGAGCTTTCCGCCGCGTCCAAGGCCCAGTCGGGTGAAGTCGCGACCAATGCGAGAGAGCTTGTCCGCTTGCGCCGCGAACTGGATCAGGCGCAGTCCGGCCAGCATGATGCCGAGACAGAGCTTGCCCGTTTCCGTGAAGCGTCCGGCGGCAAGAGCAAGGATGACGGTCTGTTCGGGCTGGGCATCGTACTCAATGACAAGATCGCGCTTTATCTCACCGCTTTGCTGTGGATCGTTGCCATCCGCTTCATCTGGGAACATCTGAACCAGCTTATCAAAGGCTATGGCGGCCTTGGCGATGTCTTCTGGATCGCTTTCGGAATCATAACCGTGGGCGTGCCGGCCGCATTGCTGAGCATCAAGATATTACGCAAGCGCAAAGCGATGCAACGGGAAGAGGAAAGACTGGCGCACACTGCTGCCGAATAATGGAAACACCGGATGCGACTGCGCTAACCCAGGCGGCGATTAACAACGGCAATCTGCTGCTTGCCTATGACACGGCAATCTCTGCGATAAACGAAGGCGACGCTTCGGTTGAATTGCGTCATCTGATCGTATTGGCGCTGGCCCGCATGGGTAATAGTGAACAGGCGATGGCTTTGTTTCACCAATATGGGCTGGACAGTTCCCCCGATGCCCATCACCGCAGCATCGCGGCGCGTATCCTGAAAGATGCGGCCTTTGGTATTTCTCCCACCGCATCTTCGGCAAGGGACGAACGCAAAGACGCCCTGCTTAGCGCCTATCACGCCTATCGGGTGATTTTTGAAGAGAGCGGAGACGCCTATCCGGGGATAAACGCGGCGTCGCTGGCCTTTCTGGCTGGCCAGACGGACGAAGCCGTCGCCATAGCAGAAACACTGCTGGAACTGGCGGAAATCGCGGAGCCGGATAATTATTTCGACACCGCTACGCAGGCCGAAGCCTTGATGATTACCGGGCGGCTGGATGACGCACAGCGCAGTTTGAACAAGGCGGGCGCGATGCCCGATGCCAATGCCGGAGCGCGGGCGAGCACCAACCGGCAGTTGGAGCTTGTCGGCAGACAGGCCGGTCTGGACGAGCAAGCTGTCGCCGCGCTGCTCGCCCCGATAGCGCCGCCGTCTGTCATCCACTTTTGCGGACATATTTTTCTGGAAAATGCTGAAACAGAGGCAAGGCTGAAAGCGGCCATTGATGCGTTTCTGGACGAAAATGATGTCGGCTATGCTTATGGCGCGCTCGCTGCCGGTGCCGATATATTGATTGCAGAGGCAGTGCTGGCGCGCGGCGGCGAGCTTAATGTTATCATGCCATTCGCGCAGGAAGATTTCATTGCCCAGTCGATCACACCGGCCGGGGGCAGCTGGCTCAAGCGATATGAAGCCTGCATGGCGGCGGCAAGCAGCATCAACTATGCCACCGAAATGCACTATGTCGGTGATCCGGACCAGTTCGGCTATGCCAGCAAAGTCGCTATGGGTCAGGCGGTCTTGCGCGCGCAATATCTGGGCAGAGCGGCCAAGCAGCTTGCGGTCTGGGACGGGGGGAACTCGACCGGACCAGCCGGAACCGGCGCGGATGTTGCGGCATGGAAATCCTATGGCGGCGACAGTCATATTATCGACGCAGGCGCGATAGACCGCAATATTGCGGGATCGAAAAATCCCGATGAAGACCTGTATAAACGGACAGTCGCGGCGATATTATTCACCGACTTTCCCGGTTTCTCAAAACTGGCAGAGGCATCGCTTCCGGCATTCTGGAACGGGGTGATGGGAAGCATGGCGAATGTTCTGGATAACTATCCGGACCAGATATTGGCGCAAAATAGCTGGGGGGATGCGCTGCTTGCGGTGACGCCCGATGCCCCTTGTGCTGCCAGCCTGGCGCTGGAGCTACAAAGCTCGCTACAGGATTTCGACTATGCGCTTTTGGGTATGACGGAAAGATCGGGGATGCGGATTGGCGTGCATTTTGGCCCTGCTTATGAAACCCGCGATCCGATTACCGGCAAGACAACATTTTACGGCACAGAAGTATCACGGGCCGCGCGGATCGAACCGGTAACGCCGCCCGGTGCGGTATTTGTCACCGAAGCCTTTGCTGCGGTTCTCGCCTTGGAGGCACCGGAGCTATATAAGTGCCGCTACGCCGGTAATATCGAATTTGCCAAAGGCTATGGCACCTATCCCATTTACCAGCTCACCTATCGGAACTGATAAATAGCGGCACGGTGCCTCTATACATTTGTGATCTGTTGCGCCACATACCGGACATGGAATTACATCTGGAAAATAAAACCGTCCTCGTTACCGCTGGTAGCAAGGGTATTGGATTGGCGACCGCTTTGGGATTTCACAAATGCGGGGCAAAAGTTGCCATTTGCGGGCGATCACAGGACAAGCTGGATGCCGCCGCGGCGCAGATGCCGGGCTGTCTGGCGCTGGTCGGTGATGTCACCAAGTCGCAGGATATCGAGCATGTAATTGCCGAAGTGAACAAGCAATTTGGCGGCATTGATATTCTTGTAAATAACGCAGGCGGCCCGCCTCCCGGTCTGTTTGTCGATCTGGCTGACGAGGATTGGGATGATGCTGTCAACCTGACTTTAATGTCCGTCGTTCGGGCTACGCGGCTGGTCTTGCCGCACATGCGCAGCCAGAAATGGGGCCGCATCATCAATATTTCATCGTCCGGTGTGAAACAGCCTGTTCCGGGTCTTACGCTGTCCAATAGCATCAGAATGGGCGTTTTAGGCTGGGCCAAGACGCTCGCCAACCAGGTTGCGGCTGATAATGTGCTGGTCAATACCGTCTGTCCCGGCTTTACGGAAACCGACCGGATCACGCAAATCCTTGAGCAGCAATCGGCAGCTACGGGCAAAAGCACAGACGAGGTTGCGGCCAAAATTGCGTCGCAAATCCCGATGCAGCGGATTGGTCAACCCGAAGAGATCGCCAATCTTGCGGTTTTCCTTGGCTCCGAAGCGGCCAGCTATATTACCGGAACGGCGATTCAGGTGGATGGTGGGTCGGTGCAGGGCTTTTAAGGCTCGCCATCAATTGCCGAGCGCGCCGATTCCGGCTTGGCCCATCACATCATCCAGCGCGCTGGTCATGCGGTCCATCATCATGTCGGTGCTGAACGCTTCATAGCCGGAGAGGTTGAGCGTTGCGTCCACTTCCTGAACGCTTTCAAACCCGCTCGCCGTGTTGATCAGCATATTGCGGACCCCGTTTGACGTTTCATGCACCAAAGCGGTCTGCCCGCCATTGAGCAGGTAGACCGGCGTGTCGCCCACTTTCATCCGGATATTGCCGTTGGAAAACACCCCGTTTTGCAGGGCAGAGGCATCGACCGCGCTTAGTCCGGGGGCCGCCGTCTGTGTCGTTTCTGCGCCGTCCTCGCCCCAGTTCAGCACGGTTTGCAGCACCAGATCCCCGTTGACATAGGTGCGGATATTGGCGCCGAAATTAACGTCCATCCCCGACACGGCAAACCCGCCGCGCAGCTTGTCCATCTCCGCATCCGAAACCAGTTCGGGCAGATCGACCGTGACGACTGGTTCGGCTTTGGCGGTCTGGGGAATGAAGATTATGCCAGCCGCTACGGCTATATAGCCGAGCTTCGCGATATAATTTTGCCTTAGGGTCATCTCTTGTCTCTCATTGAACCGTGCCAACCCGCACGTCGAGCAGGAACTCCGGCGTGAGCTGATACAGGGGGGGAAGGTGCGTGGTTAAATCGCCGATCGAGCTGGTGGCTGTCACCTGGTCCGTGGGCGCTGTGGACCACGGGTTCCAGTCGCCTGCCAGATTATAGGCTGGCCGCTTGGTAATCGGCCCGTCAACAATCGCGAGGACAACACCGTTCCAGTATTTTTCAAACTCCTCGGCGGAATATTTCTTGATGCCCAGAACGGAATCACCGACCAGGATCTGGTCCTCTGTCTGGCCCTTGACCACGACGAAATGCTTGAACCCGTCAAGGTCGAGCAGCACAATCACCGGCCGCTTCACCTGGGCGAGCTGATCTGTTTTCAGCTTGAACCCTTCGGCCCGGTAGCCAAGGGATTGCAGATAATTGCGCATGTCGAGCATCGAAAAGCCGACCTTTTTTATCGTTTCCTTATCGCCCAGCTCCCACATGGCTTTGAACGGCGTGCGTTCAACCGTGGGGCGGTCGTAATGATAGGTGAGCAAGGTCGCCACCGCAGCGGAGCCGCAGCTAAAATCATAACGCTGGCGAATGACGGAACGGAAGGGAATGTCCCACCATGTCATCACGCCGATAAAATAGTCACCGCCAGCCGCTTCGCGTGTTAGCCGCACTTCGGCATTGGCCGCGCTGGTGGAAACTCCAAAGAATAATAGGCAGAACAGCGCCATTCCGAGCAGGGCACCGCCAAGCGCCAGAGCTCCGTCCTTCAAGATAAACTTGAAGGACGGATAGGCCGGGAATAGGCGTGAAATGGGGCTCATATCCTATACCTTGCCTAATCACTGATATTGATCGTTACGCTCAGGCCCGCCTGAAGCGCCGATTGCGCTCCGGTGTTGAACACGAAATTGCCAAGACCGTTAAATCCGGACAAAGCATTGTCCGCCAGGCTGACATCACCAGCGGTAAAGTCACCGCCTATTGTGTTGCCGGTATTTTCTGCGTTCAGGGTCTGGCTGTTTATCGCAATCTGTGTCCCTCCGCGCATGCTATCAAGCTCGCTCATAGTCATGATCGGGGATTCAGATTGTGCCTCTAAAGCCGCGGGTGCTTCCGGTTTGGCGTTCTGGTCCGAAAACTGGGCATTCGCGCCGGACGCGGCCATAGTCAATGCGGTTATCGAAAGAAGCCAATAATATTTTTTCATCGTCTTTACTCCCAATTCGGGGGACGCTTTTTGGGGATGGAGGGGCCGGGTCCATCCAAGAAACCGGCCCATCCTTCATCGGGTGGCGATTAGTCTCCGCCGCCACCACCGCCGCCTTCACCGCCGCCGCCGCCAGCGCCATCACCGAAGTTGATGGTACCTTGTGCTGCAATATTCGTTGCAGCCTGGGCGTTGGAGTTGATGCCCGTATTCCATGCCTGGTTCAGGATACCAGCGAAAGCCGCAAAGGCACTGCCCCGGACATAGTTGTCACCGCTGTTATAGCCAACAGGTGCAGGTGTTCCGTCTTCACCATCCAGATCGACAAGTTCGTCCATCTGGTAGTTGGTGTTGATGGCATTCAGCAACTGGAATGCTGCAACAGAGTTGTTGTGGCTGTTGACGTCATTGTCCCGCACGTTGTTCGTTGTCGTGGACTGAGCCTGAAGATATACATCCAGCAGGTCATTCACGACGACGGCACCATTGTCGGTGTTGTCAATGTCATTATCTTGATTTGCTTGCTGTGCCATGGCGGGAGCGCCAACGGCAAACGCAGCTACCGCAGCAGAGGCAGCCATTAGTTTTACCATTCTCATCGTCTTTCTCCTTAGTGTCTAAGGCATCCCACTTTCCCAGAGCAAATAGGGAAGATGTTGAAGAGGCCCTGTTATGTACCGCCTGTGCGGTATCACTCTGGTACGACGATTCGGGTTTGCGCTTGTTGCGATATGGCAATTCGCCGGATAATTTTGTTACGCCAGAAAAAATCCGGCTTCGGTGTCGGGTCTTGCGGTTTATCCAACCGTATTTTCTTGTCTTTTTTTCTCTCGCAAGCTTGATCCTGTGACCGCTTCATGGTTAAACGAGATCCATCCTGAATTAATCCTCTTTTCCGACTTTCCGCCCCTGTATCCCGTGAACCGGGATTCCATGGGGCGAGAGATGGTAAAAGTTTATCGGACAAACCATTGTCTTTTATGCAAATTGCCTTTTATGCAAAGAGGTGAAGGAAACGACTGACCCAAATGGCGCTTGCGCCTCAACCTGATTTTACTGAGCCCGATAACGAATGACAGATGAGAACCTGCTGCTGATTATTCCGGTCCTGCCGTTTCTGGGCAGCCTGATTACAGCATTTCTGCCGTCGCGGGCTCGCGGTCTTGCCGCGCTGGTCGCCGGTTCGCAGGCGGTTCTGATCGTTGCCATCATAATCTGGCTCTATTCATCCATGATCGGCGGACAGGTCATACGCCAGAATTTTGAATGGCTGCCTTCGCTTGGCCTGAACCTTACCATGCGGCTGGACGGGCTGGCGTGGCTGTTTACCTTGCTCATCTCCGGCATCGGCGCGCTGGTCGTACTTTATGCCCGATATTATATGTCACCGGCCGATCCGGTGCCGCGCTTTTTCTCTTATTTGCAGGGCTTCATGGGCGCGATGCTGGGCATTGTGCTGTCGGGCAACCTCATCCAGCTTGCCTTCTTCTGGGAATTGACCAGCATTTTCTCGTTCCTGCTGATCGGTTACTGGTATCACAATCAAAGCGCGCGTGACGGTGCGCGTATTTCCTTGCTGGCAACGGCAGCCGGCGGGATGTGCATGTTGCTGGGCTTCCTGCTCATTGGCCGTATTGTCGGCAGCTATGACCTTGACCTGATTTTTGCATCGGGCGACCTGATCCGCCAAAGCGATTTGTATATCCCCACGCTTATCTTCATCCTGATCGGTGCCTTTACCAAGAGCGCGCAGTTCCCGTTCCATTTCTGGCTTCCGCACGCCATGGTCGCGCCGACCCCGGTTTCGGCCTACCTGCACTCGGCAACCATGGTGAAAGCGGGCATATTCCTGATGATGCGCTTGTGGCCGGTATTGGCTGGCACCAATGAATGGTATTTCATCGTCACCCTGACCGGACTTATCACCTTGCTGGTGGGCGCATGGTCGGCCATTTTTCAACAGGACCTGAAAGGCTTGCTGGCTTATTCGACGATCAGCCATCTGGGGCTTATTACCCTGCTGCTTGGTCTGGGCAGCCCACTGGCTGCGGTCGGTGCCATATTCCACACGGTCAACCATGCGACGTTCAAGGCTTCGCTCTTCATGGCTGCCGGAATTATCGACCATGAAACCGGCACCCGCGACCTGCGGCAACTAAGCGGGCTTTACCGATATATGCCGATCACTGCGACGCTGGCCATGGTCGCGGCAGCCGCAATGGCCGGGGTGCCGCTGCTCAACGGGTTTCTTTCCAAAGAGATGTTCCTGGCGGAATCGCTGGAGGCCGATACCGGGACGATCATTGATATATTGTTGCCGGTGCTTGCGACCATCGCCAGCGCTTTCAGCGTGCTTTATTCGGTGCGCTTCATCCATCAGACATTTTTCGGACCACCGCCCACCAATTTGCCCAGAGAGCCAGCCGAAGCGCCGCCATGGATGCGCTTGCCGATTGAAATCCTGGTCATCCTGTGCCTGCTCATCGGTATTTTACCCACGCTCACCATCGGGCCAATCCTTGCGCTTGCCGTCGATGCCGTGCTTGCGGAGAGAACACCAATATATAGCCTTGCCATCTGGCATGGGTTCAATGCCCCGATGATTTTGAGCCTGATCGCCCTGAGCGGCGGCGTCATGCTTTATCTGAAGTTCGGCATTAGGCTTAACAAGGCCAAACGCTCACCCGTCATTGGCCGGTTCAAGGCAAGGCAGACTTTCGAAGCCATTTTGAATCTCATTCTGGTCGGCGCGGGCATATTGGAAGAAATTCTGGGAACCCGCCGGCTTCAGGTCCAGCTTCGCCTTTTGGTGGGTATCGCGCTGGCCGTCGGCGTATTGCCGTTTCTTATATATGGCTATTGGCCGGGGTCTGTTCCGGTATCATTGCTTGATCCGGTTTTTGCCATGGTCTGGGTCATCGGGGGGCTATCGGCAATCGGTGCCGCCTGGCAGGCCAAGTTCCACCGGCTTGCGGCGCTGATCCTATTGGGCGGGGCGGGGCTTGCCACCTGCATCAGCTTTATCTGGCTCTCTGCCCCCGACCTTGCCTTGACCCAGATACTGGTCGAGATTGTCACCACAGCATTATTGCTACTAAGCCTGCGCTGGTTGCCGCAGCGGCGTCCCGATATATGGGCGGGCGACCGCACACCTTTATTCGTCAGATTGCGCCGTAGCGGAGATCTGGCCATTGCCTTGCTCGCCGGACTGGGCATGGCGGCGCTGACCTTTGCCGTCGCAACCCGTCCTATGCCCGAAAGCATATCGCGATTTTTCCTTGAGAGTGCTTATAACGATGCAGGCGGAACGAATGTCGTCAACGTCATCCTGGTCGATTTCCGCAGCTTTGATACGCTGGGCGAAATTACCGTCTTGTGCATTGTCGGTATCACGGTCTTCTCACTGCTAAGGCGTTTTCGTCCTGCTCCGGAAAGCATAAAAGCGCCGTCACAACAGCGTTTCCAGAATGCCTATGACGAGCGGTCCGAGGGGCGTTCGATTGGCGATTCCCTGAAAGATTATCTCACCATCCCGCGGATTGTCATGGTCTGGATTTTCCCGTGTATCATCATGCTCGGCGTATTCCTGCTGATGCGCGGCCATGATCTTCCCGGGGGCGGATTTGCGGGAGGGATTGCTATGTCGGTCGGCATTGCTCTGCAATATATGGCGCTGGGAACCCGAAAAACCGAAGTCCGTCTGACGGTGCAACCGTTCCGCTGGATCGGCATCGGCTTATTGCTGGCCGTGTTCACCGGCATGGGCGCTTGGCTTGCCGGGTTCCCCTTCATGACATCCTATTTCCAATATGCCGACTTGCCGTTACTCGGGAAGATCCCGATGGCCAGTGCATTGCTGTTCGATATTGGTGTGCTGCTGGTTGTAGTTGGTGTCACCGTCCTGATCCTGATCGCACTTGCCCACCAATCGGTGCGTAAGCCGCGCAGCCGGATCGAGGAGGTCGAATAATGGAGGTCGTGCTCGCTCTTGCCGTCGGCATACTCACCGCTTCGGGTATATGGCTGTTATTTCGTCCCCGCACGTTTCAGGTCATTATCGGCCTGTCGCTGCTTTCTTATGCAATCAATCTTTTCATCCTGGGCACCGGACGGCTGAAAACCGATGCTCCGCCGGTTATCCCGCGCGGCGCAGCGACGGACCCGGCGCTTTATGCCGATCCGTTGCCGCAGGCGCTGGTGCTGACGGCGATTGTGATCTCCTTTGCGACCACAGCGCTGCTGCTCGTCGTTTTGCTGGCGCTTCGCGGGCTGACCGGCACCGACCATGTTGACGGCAAGGAACATGACGAAGGCCGCAAACGGAACCTGAAACGGGATGAACGGCAGGATCACGACCAGAAGCAGGACGATAAATGAACGGTTTGATGCAACATCTTGTCGTGACCCCGGTTCTGCTGCCGCTGGCAATCAGCGCGGCAATTTTGCTGGTCGATGAACAGCGCCGCCAGTTGAAACGCGGAATGACTCTTTTTGCTGTGCTGGCCCTTATCGCCAATGCCGCGATGCTTATCGTGATGAGTGCGAAAGACAGCGTTCCGACCGTCTATCTGATCGGCAACTGGACAGCGCCTTTTGGCATCACGCTGGTCACGGACAAGCTGACGGCGATCATGCTGATGCTGACCGGCATATTAGGGCTGGCGACCCTGCTCTATTCCTTTGCACGGTGGGACCGGGCCGGGCCGCGTTTCCATGCGCTGTTCCTGTTGCTGCTCATGGGGGTCAACGGCGCGTTCCTGACCGGCGATCTGTTCAACCTCTTCGTCTTTTTCGAAGTCATGCTGGCGGCCTCTTATGGCCTCGCGCTGCATGGCGGGGGATCTGCGCGGACGCGGGTTGGCCTTCATTATATCGCGATCAACGTGGCGACATCACTGCTGTTCCTGATCGGTGTGGCGTTGCTTTACAGCGTGACGGGCACGCTTAACATGGCCGATCTTGCCATGCGTATCCCCGCTGTCCCGCGAGAGGATATCATGCTGCTCGAAGCCGGAGCCGCGATTCTTGGCATCGCGTTTCTGGTCAAGGCGGGGATGTGGCCGCTCAGCTTCTGGCTGACGCCCACCTATGCCGCCGCCGTG
>JADMKQ010000216.1 GCA_015478735.1 Sphingorhabdus sp.
TTTTATCGTGATTTCCGAGCCGTGAAATGTTCCATTTCACTCGAAATCACTCTAAGATTCAGTCTTCATGCTTCTCGGCATTGACGGGGGTCAACATGCCGGGGCTGACAAAGCCGATGGGCTGGGCCCGCATGGCATTGCTTTTCAATTCGCCCTCCATCTTGGCATATTCTTCTTCCATTTCCGGCGTCACAGAGGCCCGGCTGTCTTTCAATGCCTGTTCAAAATGCTTCATCGACACAGTCTCGACCAATCCACCATATTCACGCAGCGCATAAAGCCCTGCACGGCGCACCAGATCTTCCAGATCAGCACCGGAATAGCGTTCCGTCCGCTCTGCAAGATCATCAAGATCGACATCTTTGCCCATCGGCATTTTTTCAGTGTGGATCGCCAAGATACGGCGGCGGCCATCCTTGCCGGGAACGGGCACATAAACAAGCTCGTCAAACCGGCCGGGCCGCAGCAGTGCCGGATCGACCAGACCGGGCCGGTTCGTGGCACCGATGACGATCACCGACTGCATTTCTTCCAGCCCGTCCATTTCGGCAAGGATCGTGTTGACGACCCGTTCCGTCACTTGCGGTTCACCCATCCCGCGCCCGCGAGCGGGGACAAGGCTGTCAATCTCGTCGATGAACAATATGGTCGGAGCAACCTGACGCGCGCGCGCAAATAGACGCGCGATCTGTTGCTCGCTCTCGCCATACCATTTGGACAGAAGATCGCTGGATTTGGTTGCGATGAAATTGGCCTCTGCCTCACGCGCAACGGCTTTTGCCAGCAACGTCTTACCCGTGCCCGGCGGCCCATAGAGCAAAAAGCCCTTGGCCGGACGAATACCCAGACGGGTAAACGCTTCCGGATTTTTCATCGGCAGTTCGATGCCTTCTCTCAAACGCGTCTGTGCGTCATCAAGACCGCCAATATCTTCCCAGCGGACATCGGGCGCCTGCACCATCACCTCGCGCATAGCGGATGGCTGCACGCGTTTCAGCGCTTCGACAAAATCCTCGCGGCGGACCACAAGCTCGTCAAGCACCTCTGGCGGAACCGTTTCGGCCTCCAGATCAAGTTTCGGCATGATCCGGCGAACAGCCTCGATCGCCGCTTCGCGGGTGAGCGCCGCCAGATCAGCGCCGACAAACCCGTAAGTCGTGCGGGCAAGTTCGGTCAGATCCACTGCCGGATCCAAAGGCATACCGCGGGTATGGATGCCCAAAATCTGCTTACGACCAGCCAGATCCGGCACACCGACAATGATTTCACGGTCGAACCTGCCCGGACGGCGCAGCGCCTCATCAATCGCTTCAGGGCGGTTGGTTGCCGCGATAACGACCAGATTGACGCGCGATTCCAGCCCGTCCATCAACGTCAGCAACTGGGCAACCAGCCGTTTTTCGGTCTCGCCCTGCACCTCACCGCGCTTGGGAGCGATAGAATCAATCTCGTCGATGAACAAAATGGACGGCGCAGCCTTGGCCGCAGCTTCAAAAACCTCGCGCAGTTTCTTTTCCGATTCGCCATAAGCCGAACCCATGATCTCCGGTCCGTTTATCAGGAAAAACTCCGCATCGCTTTCGTTTGCAACAGCTCGCGCCAAGCGGGTTTTGCCGGTGCCTGGAGGACCATGGAGCAACACACCGCGTGGCGGATCAACGCCAAGCCGCGTAAAGAGTTGCGGATAGCGCAGGGGAAGCTCGACCATTTCGCGCAGTTGATCGATAGTTTCATGCAGGCCGCCAACGTCATCATAAGTAACATCGGCCCGGCGATGCTCGGACGATTCTACATATTCCGGCCGCAGTTCGACTTCGGTATTTTCGTCAATATGCACCAGTCCTTTGGGAATGGTGGAAACGACAAGCAACCGGATCTGGGTCAGCGAGAAAGCCGGAGCAGCCAGCATTTGCTGTAACTGCAAGGGCATATCGCTGCGATCGACTTGCTGTTGACCATGGGTGGCGACGAAATCGCCCGTCGTCACGGGACGCCCCATGAAGCTGCGTTTCAGACCAGCCCCGCTGCCATGCAGGCGCAAATCCTTTTGCGCCGGGGCGAAAATCACTTTTTTGGCCGGTTTCGAATCGGCTTTGCGAATCTCGACAAAGTCACCGGAGCCGACACCGGCATTGGCACGTTGCAAACCGTCAAGCCGCACGAAGTCCAGCCCTTCATCTTCCGGATAAGGCAGAACCGCACGGGCAGGTGTTGACTGCTTCCCGCGAATCTCGACCACGTCCCCTTCGATAAGTCCCAGTTTGGCCAGATTATCCCGCGACAAACGGGCAAGACCGCGACCGCTATCCTCGGGCCGGGCGTTGGCGACCTGTAATTTTATCATGGGAGAATCGGATTCAGCATCAGATTTGGGATCGGAGGCGGGGTCGGAACTGGGATCAGCCATGGTCGAATGAACTCCTGCGATAGTATCGTTTCCAATAAGATAGGGAGACATCGGCCATTATGCGACCCCGAATTTAACTGGCCAGAAGTAAGAGGGGATCAGGAGCGTCCAAGAATATCTGGATTTCAAGCAAAAAAAAGGCCAACCCCGAAGGATTGGCCTGTAAAAGTTTTTAGGAGAGGATGCCTGAAAGGCGAGTTCTAATTGGCCGAGAATCGATTATGTTGCAAGTGCGAAAAGAACATTGACAGTTGCACGTTTTGCAACCTAGTAGGGTAGCGCGCGCAAAATGCTGATATCTATCGAAAGTGATGGTAAATTTGCGTTGCACAAACTTCATTTAGTCTCAATATTGGAAGAATTATGCGCCGCCTCCCCCCTCTCCGTTCATTAGAAGCATTTGTTCGTGTTGCCCGGCTTGGCACATCCAAAGCCGCGGCTGCTGAATTGGCCTTGTCTGCACCAGCACTCAGCCGCCGAATCAAAGCGCTCGAAGATCATATCGGAAAGCCGCTGTTTGAACGGCGCAACCAGTCCATGGTTCTGAACGAAGATGGCCAGGCCTTGCTGGATGCTGTAGCCCCGGCAATGGAAGCGATTGGCGATGCCGTCGATCATATGACAGTTAGCGGCGGGTCTTTGCGCCTGCGTTTGGGCGTCCTTCCTCTATTTGGTGCAACCCGTCTGGTTCCGCGGTTACCGGAATTCAGAAAGCTCTACCCAAAGCTGCATATTGATGTGGACACTTCCACCCATGCCCAGAACATGCTGGGCGATGTTATTGATGCGGCGATCATCATTGCAGACCATGTGGACCCCAATCTTTATGCGGTGAAGCTGGACAGCAACAAAATCTACGCAATTGCAGCAGCCGAACTTGTCCACGGGCCCAACGCGATCAAGACGCCAGAAGATTTGATGGATCATAACATCCTGATCCATAGTGACATGCTCAAAGCTTTTGATTGCTGGAAAGAAGCCGTTGGCAAACCGGACCTGAAGCCCGCCAGCATTGACCAGATGAACAGCGGCCCATTGATATTGGAAGCTGTAGCGCAGGGACTTGGCGTGGCGATCATGCATGGCGGCCATTTTTCCGACGCAAACGACCCGCGACTAGCCCGCTTGTTCGATTATGATATCGACAGCCCGTATTCCTATTGGTTCGTATGCCGCAAACGCGACCAGAAGCATCGGGCAGTGCGGATTTTCCACGACTGGGTCATTAAAGCCGGCCTTTAAATGCGGTGGATTGCGCATGAAAGCGCCTGACAGGATGCGTTTCAGCAATTAAATCAGACGCAGCAGGTAAATTTTTTGCTTTCTGACATTTTGTTCAGGAACCATTACAAGAGTTGTTCGTAGGTTTGCCAGCCCTGATAAAAAATTGGAGAAAATATATGCGTTTTAAAGCTTTAGCGGCTTTGTCATTATTGTCCCTTTCGGCCACGCCGATTATGGCGCAATCACAAGCAGTCGCCCCCGTAGCGAAATCAAGCGTAGAACGCGTCTCGGCAACCCAGCAAGGTGCGAGCAATTTGGCTGGTGGCACTGACACGATTCTGGCTGTGCTTGCTGCTGCTGTTGCCGCTGCTTTTGTTACCTTGACTATCATCGATGACGATGATGATGATGCACCTGTCAGCCCATGATTTGATGTGAAACCTGATTTCACTCTTTCGTAAAGATCAGGCCCCTTTTGGGGCCTGATTTATATTGGGCACATCTCTTTAATTAAACAGTCGCCGGTTTTTGTGTTAGCTTTTCCCGGACAGACTACGCAAAATGTCCGATGCGAATATACTCAATGTGTCATCACGCGCACCCATGATCACGATACGGTCTTTCGGTCTGGCGATCTCTAATATGCGATCTCCGCAATCGGAACGGCTCGCGATATGCTCGGCATTTCCACCGGCGGCATTGACCGCAGCTACAATCGATTCGCTGCCGATAGTACGGTCAACTGTGCCGCCGAAATAAACCGGATCGCACAGGATTACGCGGTCATCATTGTCCAGAATATCTGCAAAAACCTGCGCCAATTCCGATCCCATTTTCTGTATCGGACCAAAACCATGGGGCTGGAAAAACGCAATGATACGCCCTGGAAAGGCTTTCATGGTTTTCAGCGTGGCCGCGATCTTGTCTGGATTATGCCCAAAATCATCAATGACGCTGATGTCATTCACTGTTCCCACAATATCAAAGCGCCGGGCCAGGCCGCTGAAACTTGCGATAGCGGCTACAGATTGAGCGGGCGAGACACCGATAGCAGATGAAGCGGCTATAGCGGCCAGCGCATTGGCAATATTGTGACGACCCGGAACCTGAAGCGTGACGGCAAGTTCCTCTCCGCCTGTTAAGAGGGTAAAGCTACTGCTGATCGGTGCTTCTTGTATAGCAGTCGCCCGAAAATCAGCTCCCTCACCAAAGCCGAAACTGATCGCTCCCTGCAAGTCCAGTCCGCCAACCAAGGTCACCGTTTCGGGATCATCCATGTTCCAGACACAATGGCGGGCTTTAGCCGCAAAATCACCGAAAAGCTGGCGAAGCTCTTCAAGGCTTTTATGATCCAGACTGACATTGTTGAGCACTGCAATATCGGGATCAAATAGAGCGATAGACCCGTCGCTTTCATCCACCTCGCTGACCATGATGCCGCCAACACCGACGCGCGAACTGGCGAACGGCGCGTCGTCGGCAACGAAGTTTTTCATCACCGCACCGTTCATGATGGTGGGGTCCAGACCAGCTTTCGTCAATATCCAGCCGATCATGCCGGTCACGGTCGATTTCCCACTGGTCCCGCCAATCGCTATACTTTGCGGGGAAGCGTTAAACTGCTCGGAAAGCAATTGGGCGCGGGTCATGCGTTTGCAGCCAAGACTATTGGCTTTGGCAATATCCGGCACGCTGTCTTCAATCGCTGCAGACGCTATCAGTATCTGGTCGCCGGAAGTCAGACCGCTGCCGTCCTGCGGGAACAGGTCAATGCCCTTGGCTTTCAACCATTTAAATTTTTCCGCCAGTCGCCCCTGGTCCAGCGCACGATCGGAGCCTGCTACTTTTGCACCGCTTTCCCGGACAATCATTGCCAGAGGTTGCATGCCGGAGCCGCCTATGCCGCAAAAATAATAGGATTTGTCTTTAGTCATATTCCCCCGCTATGGCCTCGGCAGCTTTTTGGCAATTGGATTGGTGCAAAACAAGGTCGGGGGAGTGAAAATATAGTGGAACAGGTCAGGATCGGTATTTGTGCACCGTCAACGCCACTTTATCCGGAAGAGGCCGATCAGCTAATTGCGCTGGCCAGCGAAAGCCACCCCGAAGCGCAATTGGTCTTTCACGATCAGTGCTTTGCTATTGAGGGGCATTTTGCAGGCAATGATGAATTGCGCGCGTCCGCTTTTGTTGAGTTAGCCAATGATCCGGCGATTGATGCGCTGTGGTTTGCGCGGGGCGGATATGGGGCGGCGCGGATTGCTGATAACATTATGGAGCGAATGGAGTCTGAATCGCATCATAAGCATTTCATGGGCTATAGCGATGGCGGGAACCTGCTCGGCGCACTTTACAGGGCCGGGATCGGTACACAGGCGCATGGCCCGATGCCGGTCGATCTGCGGCGCAATGGAGGCGATGCGGCGGTGCGAAGGGCGCTGGACTGGCTGGTGCGGCGGGACCGTTCTGCGCTGGAGCCACATGTCGAGCCGGGCCAGAATTATGCCGCGTTCAACCTGATGACGCTGGCGATGATGGTCGGCACGCCGCTGCTTCCCGACCTGAAAGGGCATGTCCTGATGATCGAGGAGATTGCCGAATATCTTTATGCGTTCGACCGCGCCATGTTCAATGTTACCAGTCACTTGGCGGGTCAGGGACTGGCCGGAATAAGGCTTGGCCGCGTCAGCGAAGTACCCGAAAATAACCGCCCGTTCGGGGAAGATGCTGACCAGATCGTCCGCCGCTGGTGCGAGCGTTATGATATCCCCTACCTGGGCGCTGCCGACATTGGCCATGATGTTGAAAACAAGGTCGTGCCGTTCGGGACGATCCCGGACTAAACCTTCAAATCGGGGTCCAGTTCCAGATCATCATCAAGCTGCACGCCATAGCTGTTCAGCATCATCGAAACCTGCGTATATTGGCCGACGGTCATGACCAGATCCATGCGCTGTTTTTCGCTTAGCTCACCAAGGTCAGTCCATGTCGCATCCGACACGAAATAATCGCTGGTCAACTCATCCGTAGCCCGTAGCAAAGCCGCTTCCAACGGAGTCCAGCCGGGTGCGTCCGGGCCATGTTTGATCCGCTCGATCTCGGCATCACTAATTCCGCAATCCTTGCCAATGCGGACATGCTGCGCCCATTCATAGCCGGATTTGCAGTTAAAGCCCGTCCGCAGGATGATGATTTCCCGCTCCCGCTCGGCAAGGCTGTTGTGGCGCGACAATATATAACCGCCCCACCACATGAACGCCTTGAACGCTTTTGGAGCGCGGGCCAGAGTCCGGAAAATATTGAGCACTGGTCCCTGCCGGAACCGCTCCCCCAGCATCGCTTTTTGTTCGGCATCCAGATCCGCGTCGGACAGCGGATCAATACGCGCTACATCCAGCCGCATTATTCCGGTGCCTCAACCTCGCCGCGAGCGATCCTTTTGTCCTGTGTATTGGTTTCAAAATCGCTGGCATCATGGCGCTCGTGAAGCTGGCTCTCCGGCTCGCCAAAGCTGCGGTTGACCTTCATGCCGCGCTTGACCGCAGGACGCTCGTTAATCTGCTTTGCCCAGCGTTGCAGGTTTTTATAATCCTGCACCTGAAGAAACTCGCCCGCGTCATACAGAACGCCGCGCGCCATGCCGCCATACCACGGGAATATCGCCATATCCGCGATACTATATTCATCGCCCGCGAAATATTCATGGCTTTCCAGATGGCGGTCCAGGACATCCATCTGCCGCTTTGCTTCCATCGCATATCGGTTGATCGGATATTCGTATTTTTCGGGGGCATAGGCATAGAAATGCCCGAAACCACCGCCAAGGAAAGGCGCGCTGCCCATTTGCCAGAACAGCCAGTTCATCGTCTCTGTGCGCTTCGTATGATCGGTGGAGAGGAACTTTTTAAACTTTTCGGCCAGATAGACCAGCATCGAACCCGATTCAAAAATCCGGGTTGGCGGCGTGGTGCTATGATCCATCAGCGCCGGAATCTTGCTATTGGGGTTAATCGCGACAAAGCCGCTGCCAAACTGGTCGCCTTCGTTGATGTTGATCAGCCATGCGTCATATTCTGCCGCCTTCACGCCCGCTTCCAACAGCTCTTCCAGCATGATGGTGACTTTAACGCCATTGGGCGTGCCAAGCGAATAGAGCTGGAAGGGATGTTTGCCGACCGGCAATTCCTTGTCATGCGTGGCCCCGGCAATCGGGCGGTTGATATTGGCAAAACGGCCGCCATTTTCACTATCCCATTTCCAGATTGCGGGCGGGACATATTCGGGCAGTTTATTGGTCATGGCTTTCTCCAAATATCTGGCTATTTATTTTTGCGTGTGAACCGCGACGTTCTTCCGCGGCTACTTTCAATATAACTCAGTTTATCTTCTGACACGGAATAAAGAAGGTAGCAGGTCTGTTTTTCTTTACCCGCCAGAACAAATGTTTTGCTCTCCATATCGGGCACACGGGTTTTGCAACTGTCCACGAAAATGATCAGGACATCGTCCTGCAAAGCGCCGTCCGTAAAGGACTGAAAGCTGCTTTTATCTATGGTGATGGTGTTTTTGGCATCCTCGTCGGATGTCCAGTCGCCCTGCATTTGTGCAAGGAAGCCGGTTTCGGCAGCATGGGGGTCAATGCTCGCGGCATTGAGGGTCATGGCACCGGCATTATCGCTACCGGCGTCTTTATCTTCCCCGGCCGAGCAGGAGGCCAGCAACAGGCTGGTCCATGCAAGGCCGGAGAGATATGCGGTTTTCACTAAATGATTTTCATTGAAATCACGGAGCAAATATCTGGCTTAACCCAGTGTAATGCTTTTGATCGAACCGGGATTTGCTGGCGGTTCACCCTTGGGCAGCGCGTCAACAGCTTCCATGCCGCTCGTCACTTCGCCCCATACGGTATATTGGCCGTCAAGGAAGCTGGCATCGTCAAGACAGATGAAGAACTGGCTGTTCGCGCTGTTCGGGTCCATCGTGCGGGCCATGGAGCATACACCGCGTGCATGGCGTTCCTTGCTGAACTCGGCAGGAATATCGGGCTTGTCAGAGCCGGACATGCCGGTGCCGGTGGGGTCGCCGCCTTGCGCCATGAAACCGTCAATCACGCGGTGGAACACAACACCGTCATAAAAGCCTTCTGCGGCAAGCTCGGTAATCCGCTGAACATGGCCGGGCGCCAGATCGGGACGCAGTTTGATTTCTACATCACCTGTATCCAGATGGAGTGTCATTTTTTCGTGCGCCATGCTTTATTCCTTATATTTATGTTGGGTTATGAATCTTATGGCCCTGCATATAAGGGCGCTGTTCCCAAAAATCACCCGCTGCTTACGATAAATTTCACTAAAGATTGCAATTAGGGCGTTACAGCTACTACAAACCCACCGATATGTGACGCAGCAAAGCCGGATAAGGGAGCATCGAAATGGCCGATATGACGGAAGCTCCCGAAATTGAAGATGGTGCACCACCCAGCCATGACGAAGAGAACCGCCTGACCGAAGAGTTTGTCCGGCTGGTTTCCGAGGCCGTCGACAATGGCGACCATAATCTGGCGCAGGAACTGGTCAATCCGCTGCACAACGCGGATATTGCCGACCTTTTTGAACAGATAGGCAAGGATGAGCGCGCGCCGCTGGCCAGTGCTCTGGGCGATATGGTCAGTGCCGATGTCTTGTCGGAAATGAACGAATATGTGCGCGACGATCTGATCGGCGTGCTCAATCCCGGCCAGATTGCCGACCTGACCGAACAGCTTGATACCGACGACGCGGTTTCGATCATCGAGGATCTGGACAAGGCCGAGCAGCAAGCCGTGCTCGCCGAGCTGGAACCGGAAGACCGCGCCGTCATTGAAAGCGCGCTGACCTATCCGGAAAAATCCGCTGGCCGTATCATGCAGCGCGATCTGGTCGCGGTGCCGGAACATCTGAATGTCGGGCAGTTGATAGACTATCTGCGCGAGCATAATGACCTGACCACCGAATTCTGGGAAGTCTATGTCGTTGATCCCGCGCACAGGCCGGTGGGCACTTGCCAGCTAAGCTGGATATTGCGCGTTCCCCGCGACATTGCGGTCGGTGACATCATGAAGCGGGAACAGACCCTGATTCCCGTCGATATGGATCAGGAAGAAGTCGCTATCCGGTTCCAGAAATATAATCTTATCTCCGCCGCTGTGGTCAATGAAGATGGCCGGCTCATCGGCATGATTACGGTGGATGACGTTCTCCACATTATCGAAGACGAAGCCAGCGAAGACGTGCTGCTGCTATCCGGTGCCGGCGAAGGCGATATTAACGAGCCGATCCGCGATAGCTATAAGGCGCGTGTCCGCTGGCTGATTGCCAATCTTGTCACTGCGATGGTGGTCAGCCTTGTCATCGCGATATTCGGCGCAGCGATTGAACAGATGGTGGCGCTGGCGATATTGATGCCAATCGTCGCATCCATTGGCGGAAATGCGGGAACCCAGACCATGGCCGTTTCGGTGCGCGCACTGGCAATGAACGAGCTGACACGCTCCAACACCAGACGCATTATCGGGCGCGAGTTCCGTATCGCGCTGCTGAACGGCGGAACGATTGCGATATTGGTCGGTCTTGGTACCGGGCTGATCTTTTCCAACGTCATGCTGGGCAGTGTGATAGCGGCGGCGATGGTGATTAACATCCTTGTCGCCGGATTTGCCGGGATAGTGGTTCCGGTTACGCTGGAACGGATGAATCAGGACCCTGCCCTAGCCTCGTCCGTATTCGTGACGATGATTACCGATACGATGGGCTTTCTGGCGTTTCTGGGTCTGGCAGTGCTTAGCGGGTTGGTTTCGCTTTAATATTGGACCTCAAGCGCCGGGCGGGCGCATCCGCGCCCTTGGCTTTCCTCGCATAAGCTCG
>JADMKQ010000217.1:0-437 GCA_015478735.1 Sphingorhabdus sp.
TATTTCCATCTGGCACCGCGATGCAAAGGGCGCGCGCAAGCGGTCTGTGCGGATCGAGACGATCGGCAAGACATTCCTGTTCTTTGAAAATGAATGGCGCAGCGAAGCCTATTATTTCGGGGATCTGGTCTATCGCGGTCTGAGCGGCGGTTCGCATGTCTTTGGTCTGGAAGACGGGATCAAGGCGCGCCCGCATTGGCAACTCGGCTTTATGGGGGAGCTGCCAGCCGAATTATCCGGTTTGATGCCCAAAATAAAACAGCCTGCACTTGGCGGAGCCGCGATGATGGTGATCGCGCTTCTGTGTTTGGCAATTGTCTATTTCTCCGCCCCCGCTTAATAAGCGGGGCATGGAAGATGAAATACACTATCTCGAACGCCCCGGCGGGGCCACTCTGGCTTATTGTTACAGGGCGGCCAAACCGGGGGTAAAGGGC